>JBFELW010000120.1:0-6635 GCA_041551995.1 Paenisporosarcina sp. | reverse complement strand
TTGACGGTTGAGAGTTGTTCATTCACTCTCAATTTTTTTATCTTTACATTCTTTTCAACTTCTCTCTAATATGATGTTACATACTGTACATAATCATACAAAAAAACGACTCCCCAATTTCTTGGAGAAGTCGTTTTTTATTTAAGGTCAATTGGATAATCTGTTATCCAGTCACTGTAGCTTCCGATATATAACTTCACATTAGGATAATCAGCTTCTTTTAACATCGCGTATAAAGGAGCTGCAGTTACCCCACTACCACAATAGACTGTTATTTCTTCGTGTTTTCCGACAACATCTTTTAATTGTTCTTCGATATCTGTCTTCATCATAAAAGTTCCATTGTGCTTCAATTGTTCCCAATCAAAATTCCGTGCTGTTGGTATATGACCTGCAACTGGGTCAATCGGTTCGACCTCTCCTCTATATCTTTCCGCTGATCGTGCATCAAGAAGAACACCACCTGTCACACCATCTACAACCATTTTAACGGAATCTCGTTCAGATAAGATGGTTCTATCCCATTTTAAATCTAATGTGGTTTTGTTATAGATAGGTGTTTCGATTGAAGTTTCAAATCCATTTTCAATTAATTGTGTATAGCCTTCTCTGAAAATAAAGACAGAAGGAAAACCAGCAAATTTAAAAATCCAATAGGCTCTTGGTGCAAATGGCATTCCACCCTGATCATAGATAACAATTTCATCTGAATAAAGGAATCCATTCGATTCGAACCAATTCTTTAATTTATCTTTTGTAGGTAGAGGATGTCTTCCACTAGACAACGTCATATCTGATAAATCTTGTTCTAAGTCCATGTACACTGCATCTTTTAAATGGCCATCGTTATACATTTCTTGACCTGCATGACTATTTTGCAAAGAAAAACGTGTATCAACAAAACGCACATCTTTTTGTTGTATATCTTTTGCAGTGATCCATACTTTCGTCATCGTCATTCACTCCCTAAACTGATATTTTTTTATGAATAGACTTCCATTGACTTAGTCGATCCCCTTCTTCAAGCAATACTCGTTCAGATTCAATTTGCTCTATTGATTGATGGAGCAAGTGCTGCCTCAAACCTTCTGCTTCCAAATCGATTATTTGTTCTGACCACTCTTGCATTCTGTCTCTTTCGGTTTTTAAAAATGCCTCTGCTTCGGGCTTTGTGTTTTGTTGTAAAGCATCACGTAGTTTAACTTTTTCATTCTTTTCAAAAAAAGATTTGTTGTTTTTATAAAATGATTTCACATGGCGATATGGCTCATCGGATTTAAATGGTCCTTCAAATTCTAACATGGTTGGTTTTGAAGGTTCATAGGGTATGAATGAAAAATCTGAATTTTGTTCTTTTAAAATAACAGTTTCTTCATTTTGACGTTGATGTAACATTTTTTCAATCCATTGAGCAAGACGGAAGTTTGTAACTCTCATTTCCTGTTCAAAGTCAAAACTTAGCATAGAAAGTGTTTCCTCTAAGGCATATTGTAAGGCATCATTAGGAGTTAATTTAGAAAAAACAGCCGGATTGTATGATTCTTTAAAGAAGTCGGAATATCGATAATACACGCGCTGTAGAACATAGTGTAATAACTCATCTAGTTCTTGAAATGCGTCTTTTGAAATAACCGTTGAAAATGATCTTGCATAGCGAGCCCGCACCATCTGTTCTATTTTACTTAGCTCTTCCAGTCTTTCTGCTTTTCTAAGTAAATTTAATTCTGTTTTTTGAATGAGCGATTGTAATCGATTAACAGCTTTTATACCTTCTTCAGCCAATGCTTGAACAGCTAATGCTTTTAAATCTTCTGTTAAGAAATGGTGGAAAAATTTCTCGAACTCTTGCATGCCAGAATTTAATCGTTTATCTGTCACTTTTTCTTCTAACGCTTGAATGCTTGAAACACCATGTACTCGTGGAAAACGTATTCCAAAACGTTGTAACTCGGATTTAACATAATTCTTTACTTCTTCTGCTTCTTCTTCATTTGTTGCTAAATCTATGGCATTGACTACAAAAAACATTTTATCCAACTCAAAAGCATCTTTGACACGACCAAGTTGAATTAAGAATTCTCGATCTGCACGTGCAAATGCGTGATTATAATAAGTAATAAATAAGATGGCATCGGCATTTCGAATATAGTCAAAAGCAACGCCCGTATGTCTTGCATTAATCGAATCTGCCCCGGGTGTATCCACTAATGTCACACCCATTCGTGTTAATTCGCAATCAAAATAAAAGTCAATTTCATCAACAAAACAACTTCGGTCCTCTTGTGCCACAAACAACTCGAATTCTTCTCTTTCAACAAGAAGAGTAGTACCGAGAGTCTGTTTATATGTTGGGTACCCTTGATAAAAAGCTTGAATAAAAGCTTTATGAACCTGATGACCTTCTCCATTAGAAGCAGATACATCTATTGCCATTTCGTAAGCATGATCCAGCGTTAAAACGTCCATGCCAATCTTACTAAATGACTGTTGAATATCTTCTAATAGCTGTTTTGTTGTTTTTAGTTTCACTGCAGCTGTCTCATGTGAATGTTGGTTTGTAACCGGACGTATTTTCGTGATGGTCGCTGTTGTTGGATTTGGTGATACAGGGAGAACATTAGAGCCTAATAATGCATTTGAAAAAGACGACTTTCCAGCACTAAATGCACCAAACAAAGCTATTGTAAAATCTTGCTTCGTTAATCTCTGTGCTTTCTTTTTTAAAAAACTTGATACTTCTAGAAATCCCGGAATATCGGAAATGGCTTCAGATACATAATTCGCACGAGAAATGGTTTGTTCGATTGAATATGTATGCAGCGTATCTATCTCAATTGTTTCTTGCACATCATGACTTTCCGATTGTTGCTTTTCTATCATCGATTCGTGGTATGGTTGCATATTCTCTTTCTTCAACAGGTAGTCTTTTTTCCATGTTTCCTTTAACAATGCTGCATCTTGTCGATTATTCTTAGAGGGCATGGTTATTTCTTTCCTAGCCGAAGCTATTGTTGACTCCATATCTTCTATCGTTTCAATGGCTAAAACCTTTTCTCTATATTCTTTTGACTTTGCATCTGCTAATCCCATTTCATCTTCAGGCATTGCATCTATTTGATGAGCTTTCTCATTCTTCCAAGATTCTGTTTCTCTTATAAACCACTTTCGAGTAGCTTCTGATACACGGTTAGCAAAGTTAAGAATAGAATCAGCTGTTACTAATGCACCCTTCTGAATTTGACCATCAATTACATCTAAAGGTGGGTGAAATTGTATTTCATCGATTGTTAATGATTCAGTATCCGTCAATAAACCGACGTCTTTCAATGACTGCTTCATAAGCGACTTCAAATGTAGAACAATTTGTGACTGTACCACTGTGTTATATTCTTTTACTACTTGTTTCTCTCGAAGGTTTTTTTCTTCTTCTGTTTTCTTTCCGCTGAAAAGGAGACCTACTTTAAAACTGTCTTGTTTTGATTCTAAATAAGATTTCAACTTGTCTCTTAGGTCGTAAGGCATGATATTAGCATTTTCAAGCAAGGCTTTTCGATGTAAGTCAAATGAATCAACCCATGCTTTCGAAGTTAATAAATTAGTTTGTTTTGTATATTTCTCGAATGAAACACGAATATCTTCTTTTAAGTGCCATTCTTCTTCAGATAAAATCGAGGAAAATGTATTTCGGCATTCTTCCCTTTCTTCCTCTAGAAAAGTGATATGTTCATCTTTTAACTTATTTATAGTTCGCTCAGCTGAGGACACTAGATTCTCCTGCCAATTTTGCATGCTTCCCATCACGATTTTTTGAACTTTTAAAAATTCATTGTCTGGATGTTCAGGTTCTCTTAACGAAGTAAAGTAAATCCCTTTTGGTTCAACTCCCCATGCTAAAAAAGATTCATGAACCGATTTCTTGAAATGTTCAAATGTTAGTTCGTCATCCCGATGCTTATCAATTTGATTAACAATTAGGTAGACATCTTCATTATGTGATAATAATTGCTTTGTAAATCCAAAGTTTAATTCAGACTGGACATGGTTGTAATCCATTACATAAAATACGATATCAGCCAAGTGTAGAGCAGACTCTGTAGACATCCTATGTGCATCATCAGTAGAATCAACACCTGGTGTATCCATAACAGTTATGCCTTCAGGTAATACAGATGTTTCATGGCCAATTTCTATTTGTGATACTGTTTCTCCATCTTTACAAAATTCTTTTACGGTTTCAAAATCATAGTCTCCTGAAAACTTTACTGGTATTTGATCTTGCATATAAACAACGGCAAAATCTTCTTGAGCCTTATGTATTTTCACTATGTTCGCACTTGTCGGAATAGGACTTGAAGGAAGTAATTGTTCGCCGGTTAAGGCATTAATCATACTGGACTTACCAGCTGAAAAATGTCCTGCAAAACCTATTGTAAATTCATGCTCCATCACTTTTTGTGCAAATAATGATGTCTTATTTAAACGCAAAACATCCTCATTTTTTTTAAATAGGTTATAAGCTAGAGCAGTTTCCTCTAATAATTGATTCATTATTTCATCAAATGATTGCATGGTTACGAAACCCCTTTATCTAAATCTTCATCTATCATAACATGTTTGATTATGTCGTATCATGCAATTAATATCGTTAATTGGTAGTGGTTAACTTCAATATATTTACATTTTTTTGATAGTTTACATAAAAAACAGGTTTAATATTTTAATAACTATGATAAAATAAAAAAAGAATAAGAGAGAAAAAGAGAGAATAAGTGGGTGAGATGATAGATGAGTACTTCAAAACATATTCAAACTGTGTTAAACGGAATTATACAATCATTAAAATCAGTTCTCCCATTAGAAATTGATGTAAAACCTCCTTCTTTAATGGCCCAACCTTTTGAACAGAATGAAATGGGCGTATTAGTTGGTATGATTGGTGATATTAAAGGTCGTATCTTTTTTGATTCAACAGCTAAAACATTTAGTGGTATTGGCTCTGCAATGTTCGGAATGCCTTTAGAAGGTGAAATGTTAGAATCCTTTACTGGTGAGTTAGGGAATATGATTTCGGGTAACTTATGTACTTTTGCTGCAAAAGATGGAATCCATATAGACATTACACCGCCAACAGTTATGGTGGGACATACGAAATTATATGGTTTCCAACATGCATTAAGGTTACCCATTCACTTAAAGGATACCGGTGATATGACGATTATTATTACAATTGACAAAGAGTAAATAAACCCATTCGACATAAACAACATGTCGAATGGGTTTTTGTATGTCTATTTGTTTCAGAAGTAATGCTATGACCTCAATTTGTGTCTAATTAGTGAAATTTTCTTTTAAAACACAGTTCGACAAAATTTACAATTGTTCTATTATAAAGTATATATATTCCGAGACATTGATAGATAATCATCACAATCATTCCGGAAATCAAACATATTGGAGGCAAAGGTAATAAAATGATCGCAAATGATATGAATCCGTTTTTATTAGCTGCAATTATTAAATGTAAAAGAAAGATGTATCGAAAAGCAAAGCATCTTGGATTTACCCACCCTAGTGTTGTTCAATGTAGTCAGGAATTAGATGGTCTAATAAATAAATATCAAGGTATACAATAAATCATTCAATTAAGTCATTTTAATATAAAATAGACCATATAAAACAACACACCATTTCGAATAGGAAATGGTGTGTTGTTTTTACAATTATAGGACTTTACTTAAAAAGGCTTTCGTTCTTTCATGTTTAGGAAAATTAAATATTTCTTCAGGGCTTCCTTCTTCAACTAGAAGTCCTTGATCCATAAATAATACCCGGTCACCCATCTCTTTGGCAAATCCCATTTCATGTGTTACAACAACCATTGTCATACCTTCATACGCAAGTTGTTTCATAACATCTAACACCTCGTTGACCATTTCTGGGTCAAGTGCAGAAGTCGGTTCATCAAATAGCATAATTTTTGGTTGCATATCTAAAGCTCTAGCTATGGCCACACGTTGCATCTGACCTCCAGATAATTGCTCTGGGTAGGCGTTCGCTTTATCTGCGAGCCCCACTTTTTCCAATAACTGATGTGCTAATTTTTTTGCGTCATCTGGATTCATTTTTTTAATCTTAATTGGTGCTACAGTGATGTTCTCTAATACCCGCATATGCGGAAACAAATTAAACTGTTGAAAAACCATGCCAACGTCTTTTCGTATTGCATTAATATCTGTTTTTGAGTCATTCACTTTTACGCCATCAATGAAAACTTCTCCTTCAGTGATATCTTCTAATAGATTGATACACCTTAGAAATGTGCTCTTTCCAGAACCACTTGGCCCAATTACACAAATAATCTCTTTTTCTTTTACCTCGTAATCAATTCCTTTAAGCACTTTTAAATCACCGAATGATTTATGCAATCCATTGATTTTAATCATTTGTTCACCTTCCTAGTCTTTAACGCCTGACTGAGAACATTCCTTTTCTTTGACTCGGAACATAACTATTGCTAAATCGATTTTCAACGTAACTAATAATCTTGCCAAAGACATACGTGAGGCATAAATAAAGAATGGCCACCGTGATATAAGGTTCCCAAAAACGATTATAGGCCCCTGCCACAACTTTTC
>JBFELW010000119.1:0-6652 GCA_041551995.1 Paenisporosarcina sp. | reverse complement strand
AGTTTAAGGTCTTAACTGCATCAACACGTGGTAGTATTTGGTTATTAATTTCTTTCGTATTTTCATTCAAAGCAATTGTACTGTAAACTGCGATTCCACTTAGTAGTAAAAACAATAAAATGATTCCTGAAAATGCTAGCATTAACTTCTTACGAATACTAAAGCGTGAATCCTTGTCGAATAATTTAGATACTTCATCCTTTAGTTTAGAGAATCTCAACTTTTCTTTTACAGCTTGTGGTATTTTGAATTTTGGTGACTTTATTATTTTTTTCATAGTAGTGGTACCTGCTTCCTATTTTCTTATCTTATGTATCGGTAAGTTTTTTATCTTTTCCACCCGAAATTGATAACCATGTGACAAAAACAAGCACGGATAATGCACCAACCCATTGCCACAGTCCCAAAACTTGTTCTAACCATATAACTGAAATAACCATGGCAGTTAGTGGTTCAAGACTTGATAGGATACTAATTTCTAATGCAGATATGTATTTCATGCTACTTAGAAATAAAACGAATGCCAGTGTACCGAAAAAAATAATCAAGATTAACAATGATACTAGTTTTATATCAACCAAGTACACCCATTCCGAAGAATCCCAGATTCGTGTTACTCCTCCTAATATAATTCCACCAAGTAGCATCGCCCATCCAACAACAAGCAATACTCCCCACTCTTTCATTAAAGCCGCTGGATATAAAGTATAGAAAGCAAAGGTAAGACCTACTAGTAATCCCCAACCTAACGCCTCCCTGCTCACCATTAGGTTAGTCATTGACCCATTCGTTAACAAAAAAAATAGACTAACCAGTGTCCCTAGAATACCAATTGATTGATACAAAGGAGGCCATTTTTTATAACTTATAGATACATAAATAACAATAAATATAGGTGCTAAGAATTGAAGCAATGTTGCAACCACTGCGTTACTCGACTCAATCGCAGATACAAACGAATATTGAAGTCCTAACATTCCGAAGACAGCAAACACTAGGATTCGCTTACCCCATAAGTTACTTCTCCAGATTAAGAAGATGTTTTTCCCTCGAATTCTTATAAAGAGAAGCATTCCTGCTCCTGCAATAAGTAAACGTAGAGTCAATATAAATGATACTGATATTTGCGAATTTGATAAAATCCACTCTATTAGAGGTCCTGTAGTTCCCCATAATATAGCGCCAAAAGTGATTAAAAATATGCCCTTTGCTCTTTCCACACAACCACCTACCTTTACATCTTGCATATATGTTACTCCTATTCTACTTGATTACACTAGATTAAAAAGTCGACTTTAGGGTATAAAAAGTACAATTAAGAAAATTTTCTGATTAAACATTCCCTAATTTACTGACGTAGTAGTAAGACTTCACTATAATAAGGGATAAGTATATGTATAAGGAGTCCTGAAAATATGAATAACTTACAACAAGTACTAGAATCAGGAAACGAAGTTTTTAACCATGTACCATTTCCAATGATGTTAACTACCAAAGATGGTACAGTACTTTGGTGGAGTCGCGAGGCAGAGAAATTGTTTGGATACCGGTCTGAAGAAATCGTTGGCCAATTTTATCCATTCTTTGATGAAAATCGTGCAGCCTTACATACATCTACATGGGACCAAGTTTTACGAAGTGTCGATCCAATCAAATTTCCAAAGTTTGTTTTACATAACAAAGATGGCGAGTCTGTCTATGTAACGGCAGTCTTAAAATCTCTAACAATCGATAATGAGCGATGTGTCATGTTTTTATACGAGAAAGATTATTTTTCTTCCTCTTTTGAATCAACAGCTTTACATGAGTTAGCTAGTATGAAAAACGGACTTGATCAAACATTTATGTGTACATACATTGATGTTGAAGGTCTGATTATATATGCAAATGCTTTGTTTTTAAAGTCTAGTAAGTGGACACCAAAACGTGTGATTGGCAAATCCTTTTGGCAGCTATTCCCTCCGGAGACAGGGGAAGTTGTCGTCAATAACATTTGGGCTTCCTTGAAAAGCAATCGTGTTTGGCAAGGCTCAGTAGAAAAAATTTCAAAAGATGGAGAAACTTATTGGGTTGAAATGACAGCTATACCCATAACCTCCACAGATAATCAACCACTTTACTATACTATTTTAGAAAAAGACATTACAGAAAAGAAACGTTTACAAACACATTTAGAACAAATTGCATACGTAGATCCCGAAACAAATCTAATGAATCGACATCGTCTAGAATTTATTGTATCGAACTTTATTGAAGAGAAACGACATTTCTCTTTTGTGTTTTTAGATATAGACAAATTTTATACGTTAAAAGATATGCATGATGAAGATTCTGAAACGACCCTCCTATTAGAGTTTTCAAAACGTATGAAGATGTATTTTCAAGATAGTAATATTGCTAGAGTTGGGGTCGATGAATTTGTTGTACTTACACCGCTGAGTGAATGGTTTATTCAAGGATTCTTAACGTATTTGAAACTACATCCTATCTATATTCGAAATTCAGCAATTCCGATTTCAATTAGTGGGGGTATAACACGTTACCCTGAAGATCAATCTACTTTTCTTCATTTAATGAAAGCTTCAAATGCGACGATTCACAAAGTTAAGCAAGAAGGCGGCGGCAACATCGTTAGTTTGTCAATAGCAAACCATATAGCGTTAAGTAGAAAAGCAACAATTGAAAAAAGATTATTAGAAGCATTAAATCAAAAAGATTTGCATATTGCCTATCAACCACAAGTTGATTTACGTACAGGTACTATATATGCTGTTGAGGCTCTTGTTCGTTGGGAAGACGAAGTTCTAGGCACTGTGCACCCGAATGAACTAATTCCACTCGCAGAAGAGAATGGAATGATTCATGGGATTGGCTCCTTTATGCTTGAACAGGCTTGTACACAAGCTGCCGCTTGGGCAAATAATGGACGTCCATTAAAAGTAAGTGTTAATTCATCTATTCGTGAGTTCCGCGACCAGAATATGGTAAAGAAAATCAGAAAAGCTTTAGAGAAGACAGGATGTCCTGCACATTTGTTACAGATTGAAATTACGGAGAAGTTCGCTTTAGAAGCTGAGGCCGAACAATCTATTGTCCGACAAATGCATCAATTACAGGAAGATGGTATTGTTTTCGTGTTAGATGATTTTGGGACTGGATATGCTTCATTTAGATACATGCAACTATTACCTATTTCAAAGTTAAAAATTGATAAATCGTTTATTTCATCTATTTTACAACAAGAAAAATTACAAAAATTAATACTTGGTATGATCCAATTCGGAAAATCCATGAATATACGAGTGTTGGCTGAAGGCGTTGAATCAAAGGAGCAGTATGACTTATTAGAGAAACTCGGTTGTGATGCTCTACAAGGATTTTATATTGGTCACCCCGTATCCGCAGCGGAACTTGAAAAAAAATACTAAAAAAGATTCCTTGGTCAATTCATGACTAAGGAATCTTTTTAAATTTCATGGCCTAAGACGGTTCTCTAACTTGTCATGACCGCCTTTTTCCTTGCCATATATTTAAAAACCAATTGCATTAGAACCTCTGCAAACACTAACCCCATTGCGATTGCACCTGAAGTCATGAATGCTTTCGATGCAAAGGAAATCGCTGTTAAATAATCATTTTCAACAATATTTCTCATTGCATTGTAAGCGAGACCACCTGGCACAATTAGAATGATTCCAGGTACACTGAATAAGATCATTGGCATCTTATACCGTTTTGCTAATATGTGTGCAGCAAGCGCTACTACGAACGCACCTGCGAAAGAAGCCTGTACGGTATCACCAGTCAAACTGGAATAAGCACTAAAAATGAGCCAACCAAACATACCAACAATACCACAAGCCATTAACTGTTTTCGAGGTGCATTAAAAATGATTGCATATGATAGGGCAATTATAAAACTTATGATTCCTTGTATAATCCAAGTCAATGACACCCCTCCTAGAATGATAGTACGAGAGCTACCCCTGCTCCAATAGCAAACGCAGTTAATAAAGCTTCCGCTCCTTTTGAAACTCCAGATACGAAATGCCCAGCCATAAGATCACGAACGGCATTGGTAATTAGTAAGCCCGGTACCAAAGGCATGACACTACTGATAATGATAATATTTAAATCCTCACCTAGATTTAATAAAACAATTAAAAATGCAATAAGCCCCACAATAGCAGACGCTAAAAATTCCGCGAAAAATTTCACCCGTGTTAAGTCATGTATAAGTGTCATGACAATAAATCCAGAACATCCAGCAATCGCTGCAGCAGGTACATCCCACGGTGTTCCCTCGAATAAAATCAGGAAACCACCACTAGCAAGTGCAGCTGCAATTATTTGCCACGAAAAAGGGAACATCAGATACGCACTAGCAACTCTTTGCAATTCCTCATATGCCTCTTCAATCGTCATTTCGTTTGTGGTGAGCCTTCTTGACACTTGATTAACAAGGGCAATTTTTTCTAAATCCGTAATACGAACACGTATAGCCATTAATCGTGTTGCGCCTTCTTTACCTAGAGAAAAAATAATGCCAGTTGGCGTTATAAAACTCTGCGTACCAATTAACCCCTGAGAAATGGCCATCCTAGTCATCGTATCTTCTACGCGATACGTTTCTGCACCACTCTCAATCATTAATCTACCCGCTAGCAGGCAACAATCTATGGCCAAATCTCTTTTCTCATTTAGCATGGCTTTGCCCACTCCTCTTAAAAAATGCCTTGGCACAATCTTATCGAAGTGCAATCTAAAAGACAAATAATACTTAAAACAAGTGTAACTTTTAATGGCTGTTTTATTGAACTGGATTTATTTTAGTTCACCTCAATGATGTGTCAATCCACTTTGATACAATCTTCTTCTCTAAAATTTATTCATTCATCACAAAAATCAGTACAGTGACTAAAACTGGAGGAATTAGATATTTTTTAAAAAAACGGGCAGAACCCATGCGGATTCTGCCCATTTCTAGCAAATTATTTCACTGACATATCATATATATATAACTCAAACTCTTCCATACTTTCTGGAGTATTTTTTCTTACCACTTCACCCTCATAAAGCGTTTCACCTGTTTTCACATTAAACACAGCAAAACTTGCATTATTTTTTAAATTCGAATAATGGGATACTACATATAGTTTACTTTCTTTCACAATTATAATTGGTGGTTCTTCATTACTAGTTCCGTTTGATAGCTGTATTGTAAACTCGCTTCCAGCTTGATTATCCTCAATACTAAAAGGACTGACAATTAAACTTTTCTCACTAGATTTCGAGAAATAAATTGTTGAACCATCAAAAAAACTAACTTGACTATCTTTCAAACTCTCTGGCAATTCAATTGTCTCTTTTTCATTCGTCTTTAAATTGAAAGATATTAATTCTTTGTTTGTATTTTCTTCCCGAAGCGATTCTTCTTCTTGTACATATGTGCTTTGATTTATTAAAAATACAAGATTTTCATTTGCTTGTATAGGATTCGTGTTGATTAATCGAGCATCAACATATGAATCACCTTGTTCTGCAGGAATGGAAAAAATATTTTGGTTGTTGGTTATTGTTCCAGTGGATATGTTGAGTGTGTAGATATGTTTTTCATTATAGTATTTCTCATTCTTTCTCATCATATTATGAGTAATCAATTTAAGCTCATTATCAACCACCTGTACATCTTCAACATAGATATGATTAACTACTGACCTGTCTGGAATTTTAATGTTGTGGGAAGTTGTATTTCCACTATTTTTATCTAATATAGATATAGCAAACTTAAAGTCTCTTGATTGTGATACGCCAAATTTATACTTGACGTCTGCATAGGCTAGGAACTGATCGTTTTCAAAAAACGACCCAATGTTATGACTTTTTCCTCTCATGAAATCGCGATACTTCTCCTGTAATTCCTTAATAATTGGCGACGGTTGTCCTATAAGCTGATCTATAAGTGATCTACCAATTATATATTCAGAACCGTCAGAGCTGATTTTCAAGTGAGTGTAAGTGTAACTCATAGAATGCCCTTCATGATAACCTCCTTCCAACACCAATGATTTTATTTCTTCATCGTTTCCGCTCTGCTTGTTAATGACAAACTCTGGGTACTGTGTTGCCGACATTGCAGAATTAACATAAAACGCTCCAATGCTAAGCACAATTACAGCTATAATTGCAGTAAACTTCCAATACTTTCTCATGTTCACACACTCCCTATACAGTTATCTTGTTCTTTAGTAAGAATCCACTTATCCAAATGGATCCTGCGAGTACAATTAAGCCCATTACAATCTCAAGTGCAAATAATTCTATTGGATAGAAATAATCATTTAGTATAAAGTCCTGCACAAGTAGGGGTGAAATAAATACAGCTACAGCAACTAAGCTATATATAATTCCAGCAAAAATCCCTTTCCACCTAAAGCTTCTTTCAAATAAAATTGCCGTAAATAGAATGGACACAACCATAAATCCTGCTCCATAAATCATTAGTACGTCAAAAATACTTGTCGGAATAAGTATGTTTAATTCAGGCATACCGCTAATAATCTCTTTGACATTCATATCTACTCGGAATTCCTTTGGCAACATCCATTTCAGAACCATTGTTTCAATTGGAATCAAAATAAGTTGGAATGCT
>JBFELW010000118.1:0-6678 GCA_041551995.1 Paenisporosarcina sp. | reverse complement strand
TGATTCGTTCGCCGTTTCCAAAACATTTAATCTCGCATTTATTAATAGATAGAATGGGGGTGAGATTATCATGTTTCGTCGTCGAAATCCAAGAGTAGGCGGAGTAAGCGATGTTCAGCCAATCGTATGTCCACCATTGTGCCGCTTTAATGACTGCTATATCACACGTGAAGTTCCTTATATTCAACCTTTGATTAATGTGACTAGACAACATATTGTGGATGTTCCTAGAACTTTCTACGAACAAATTGATCAAACTGTTGTCGTTCCTCCGACTCAGACCCAAACTCCAACTCCTTATGGCGGTACTCCGCTTCAAAACCCTCGATTTTAAAGAAAAACGCGTAGACTGAAAATTGTCTACGCGTTTTCTTATGTACAGGGTATTGTTTAGTACCTTAGGCTTAGTTTAGCTTAATTGTAAAGATAGTTTGGATAGTCGTAATTTTTATGTGCTTTGTCGTAATTTTGGTGTGCTTTGTCGTAATTTTTAAGTGGTTTGTCGTAAAAATAAGTGGCTTTGTCGTAAAACCTTCATATTCAACCTAAAAAACGCACATCAGCTTCAGACTGATGTGCGTTTTTCTTATTTAATCTACTAATTGTATAAATTGTTTGGTTCGTTCGTGACTTGGATTTCCAAAGAATGTTGCTGGGTCAGCAGATTCAATGATAACTCCTTCATCAAGCATAATCACTCTGTCTGCTACTTCTTTCGCAAACTTCATTTCATGCGTCACCACAACCATTGTCATGCCTTCTTGTGCTAATTGTTGCATAACGGCCAACACTTCTCCTACTAACTCAGGATCGAGTGCTGAGGTTGGTTCATCGAATAGCAATACTTTAGGTTCCATTGCTAGGGACCTTGCGATAGCAACACGTTGCTTTTGACCACCAGATAGTTTGCTTGGATACACATCTGCTTTGTCTGATAGGCCCACTTTTTCAAGTAATTGCTTCGCCAAAGTAACTGCGTCGGACTTTTTCATTTTCTTAACAATCATTGGCGCTTCAATGACATTTTCTAATACCGTTTTATGTGGGAATAAATTAAAGTGTTGGAACACCATTCCTACTTCAGCACGAATTTTTGAAAGCTTATCTTTTTTCGGATCGACTACATGACCATCAATCTCGATTGTTCCATCGTTTATATACTCTAAAAAGTTAAAACATCTCAATAAAGTACTTTTTCCAGAACCACTGACTCCTACTAGAACGACTACTTCAGAAGGAGCAACTTCTAGATCAATTCCTTTTAACACTTCTAGATCGCCAAATGATTTATGAATATTTGACCCTTTTAACATACGAGCTCCCCCTTCCTATTTGTCGACATCCAGTTTATTTTCATAGAGTCTCAATAAATATGTGAAGATCATTACTAGTATTAGGTAGTAAACACCTACTACGAGATAGGTTTCAAGTGATTGCCAGTTTTGTGCGGCTTCACGATTAGCCATTGCGAACAACTCTGGCACACTGATAATGTACACAAGAGAAGAATCTTTAAGCGTAATAATGAATTGATTACCCAGTGGAGGAATTGAGCGTTTCAAAGCTTGCGGGAAAACAATTCGACGCATACTTTGCCCTCTCGTCATTCCTAGAGAGCTACTCGCCTCTCGCTGTCCTTTATCAATTCCTTGAATCGCTCCACGGAATATCTCTGCGATGTATGCACCATTATGAATCGCCAGGGCAATCGCTCCAGCCCAAAAACCTGATAGAACTACGAGACTTGTAATCCCAAAATAAAGAAACATAATTTGCACAATTAATGGAGTACCACGAATAATAGTAATGTAAAAATTGGCAATTGTTTGCAATATTTTGGATCGCGAGATTTTCATTAGAGCGAAAACCAAGCCTAAGATTGTTCCTAAAACAAGTGCCACTGCTGTAATTTGTAAAGTAATAACTGTGGCTTTTAAGAAACCTGGATACGTATCCAAAAATACATTAATGACTCCTTGTAATAATTCCATAGGTTTCTCCTTTCTCAGCGGTGCTTAGTTCAGAATTTCTACTCCCTCTAAATCAACATCAAGAAGGTTACGTTGGAACCACTTGTTTGAAATCTCTTCATACGTACCATTATCTATGATTGCTTGAAGGGCTTTATTTATTTCTTCTAGTAATTTTTCATCATCTTTACGAATAGCTACTGCTGCTTGTTCAATCCATAATGGATCTCCTACTTCTTTAATTTCCATTCCATTTGCAATTGCTTCAAAACCTACAACGTCAGCTGTTATAACAGCATCTAGTCGACCTTCTACTGTTAAATCTTTTAACGCTACAACATCACTATTGTAGTATTTGATATCATCTGTATACTCTTGCGCTGCAGTATCGTACGTACTTTGTGCAACAACACCAATTCTCTTACCTTCTAAGTCTTCTGCTGAACTGATTTCGTCACTACCTTCTGGTACAAACATCATTCCCCCAGAGTAATAGTAAGGATCTGAGAAGTTCACTCGTTCAGCACGTTCTGCTGTAATGGCCATTGAACCTATAATGACATCAAACTTATTACCAAGTAATGATTGTGTAATTGTTTCCCAAGGAGTTGTAACTGGGTTTGGTTCTAATCCCATTTCTTCTGCAATAGCAGCTCCGATTTCTACATCAAATCCAGTTAGTTCGCCGCCATCCGTGTAATTGAATGGTTTGTATAAACCACTTGAAGCATAGGTAAGCTTCCCATCTTCTAATAAATTTAAGTCCGAACCTGCATCTGAACCTGCGTTGTTTGCTTCTTCATCACCACAACCTGCGATTAACATAGCTGTTGCTGCGATTGCCGTTAAAAATGATAATCTCTTTTTCAAAATAAATCTCCCCTTATTTACAATTTAGTTGTCGTTCTGTTCGATTTTTTTGTTTTGGATGAAAATGTCTTTCCGTTCATACATGTCGTCGATACGCTCTAAATTCCGTTTTACTTTTTCATGCTCTTTCACATAAATGAAACGCATGATGGATGTTAGTAACGCATGAACAGCCGTGTATGAATCTATACTTAGATTTGTAGAAATAGGTACAATTAATAATTCATCCGCAAAGGGCGCAACCGGTGCGTCAGGCTTATCTGTTATGACAATAACTTTTGTACCTTGTTCTTTTGCAGTCTGCAAAGTTTCCATAACATTTCTCGTGTATCTTGGAAATGCAAAGACTACTAGTACATCATCTTTTGAAAGTTTTGATAGTTGATGATAATACTGCATGTCTCCTTGCATGAGTAATTCTGTTTGATCTAATACCCGATTCATCCAGTGTGCAAATGAGTGGGCTAAGCCAAAATCGAAAAAGTTGCTTGTCACATATATTTTTTTAGCTGAGCCAATTAAATCAACAACTTGAAGAAGCTGTTCTTCATATAACGTTTCTTTCAAATGTGAAATACTCTTTATATCTGCATCAAGCAAATTTTTCAGGATAGATTGAGTTTCAAAGGTGGATGTTACGACATCATCTACCTGTCCGATCCTCTGCTCTGCCAGTTTCTTTTGAACTACATCTTGAAATTCCGCGAATCCCTTAAAACCGATCTTTTGCGCCCATCTAATAACGGTTGATTCACTAACATTTACTCTTTTACCAACTTCAGAGGCCGAGGAAAATGCGAGAACCATTTGATTTTCTTTAAATAAATCCGCAATTCTTTTCTGCCCAGCAGAAAACTCTTTATTGGATTTATCAATTATTTGCAGTAAATCCTTCATTATTTCCCCTCCGAAACATAAATCAAAACAAAACAACAATTTAATTGTATCATTTTGCAGGTTATCCTGCAAATCATCGTAATGATATTGAAATGTGAGAATTTATTCCATATAAAAAAGCTTACCCTCCTAATGGTGAGTAAGCTTGGTAATCCATGTTATTTTAAAATTTTAATTTTTACAGTTTTACGACCCCATTTAAGTGCACCTGTCCGGTTTGGTATAAAGACATCAATTTTATTGCCCTTGATTGCCCCACCCGTATCACCAGCAATGGCATAACCGTAACCTTCTACATATACCTTCGTTCCCAACTTAATAACTCGAGGATCCACTGCGATAACTTTTAGTCCTGGATTCTTTTTTAGATTAATGCCAGTTGAGGTAATACCTGAGCACCCCTTACAACTAGCTGTATATGCTGAAGCTGAGACCATAAATTCTCTTACGCCAGTAACAGCGTTAGATCGAGATGGCGCTTTCTTTTTAGCTGTAGTAGTTGCTTTTACTCCAGTAAGTTTAAGTTTTTGGTTCGGTTTGATAAGATCTGTTTTCAGTTTATTGATTGATTTAATAGAAGCAACAGAAACATTATGTTGTCGTGATATTTTATAGAGAGTATCACCTTTTTTTACAGTGTGCACAGAAGTAGCTGCTTCAGAATCATTGGCAAATGTGACGAGGAACAGTAATACAAAACTTAAAATGAAACTGAATTTTTTCAAGTTGTTTCTCCTTTATTTCTCGTTAATAGAAATAAAATAACATGTAAGTGTTACAGGAACATGTCAAAATGAAGGGAACTTGTTTACAGATTCAAGATTTTTATATTACGAGATATAAATGACTTATTAGCAAAGAGTTTCAAAACTATTCTTTACCTTTTCATTTTAAAAATTTAGCCTATCTATCAAAGGATAAATTATCCTTCAGATGCACTTCCATAGATTCCTTCGTGCGTTAACTCAACATTTATGGCCATCGCTGTTTTAACTCCACTTGCTGCAGCAATTATTAGTTGAGAGGGATAAATAATCGAAGCTTCACCAGCCACAAAAAGATTTGGTATATTCGTCCGACCTACTTCTTCAGACTTGTAGCCTCCTGTTTTGTCTATTTTTACACCTAGTTTTCGTCCAATATCTGATGCTTGAATAAGTTCAGGTGTTATAAAGCCACCGTTACGTGAGATTAATTGTCCATTTTCTAGTTCAACCCCATTTAACATTCCTTCTTCTCCATGGAGGTGTTTAACGCGGTGGGTTTCAACATGAATATTGAGTTGCGTGATTTCTTTCATTTGTGATTTACTCACATCCTCACCATTGGTAAAAATAATTAAATCTTGGGACCAGTTTTTTACGATGCCTGCCATATGTATGGTGTAATCAACAAGTCCGAATAGAGCGAGTGGTTGGTCTTTTAATTCCCACCCATCACAATAAGGACAATTGAAAATACTATTTCCATAAAATTCTCCTAGCCTTGGTACATTTGGACATTGTTCAATCACACCCGTTGCTAATAGAACTTTTCTTGTTGACCATTCTTGTCCATTTTTGGTCTTCACTTTAAAACCTTTACTCTCTTTCATAACCTCTACAACTTTGTCTTCAGACGTCTCAATCGTATTGTACTTACTAAATTCTTCATGAGCTATAGCCCGAAATTCAGCTGGCTTAACACCATCTCTTGTAATAAACCCATGAGCCTGGCGAGTAATTTTATTGCGTGCATGATTACTATCTATCAATAAAACGTTTCTTCTAGCTCTTCCTAATACAAGGGTAGCATTTAAGCCTGCCGGTCCCCCTCCAATTATGATGCAATCTTTCATTTAAGTGTCTGCCCCCTAATCATTTAACCTACCTTATACGTATACTTTCCTTCTTTAAGTGTAAGTAAACGAAAACTCCTATCGACAATAGAAAAAACCAGGTTTTAAAAACCTGGTTTTCTTTCGATTATTGAGCCATTCCGCCTGGATGAACTTGAGAAGGTTCGAAACAGTTTTTGATAGCCATTGTATCTTGCTCTGTAAGTTGAGCAACTTGATAGTAATGGTTTTTGTTTTGATAAATGGATACTTCATATGCCATTTCTATGCAGTTAGGCACTGAATCTGCTAATACGCGTCGTACCACTGGGTTTGTCGCTTCAAGTGCTGCCATTGTTTTCATTGAAGCACTTGATTTGTGTATATCAAGAAGGAAACCAGAAATAACTTCATCTGATATTTCCGTAGATGATTGCATTGGTTTACTAGGTTGAGTCTGTTTTAATCCATAAACGAAATCGTTATCTTGCTTCATCATATATTCTTGTGTTGGTTTCATCGGATCTTTACCTGACTTAAAACAATCTAATATAATATTGTACTCTTCTTGCATAAAGTGAAATTGACGATCCATCATCGTTAGTAATTCTTGATCCTGTACTTGAGGACGTATTAATGTCATTTTGTTTAAACCACCAACTGCTGCTGAAAGTAACTCATTAAGATCTAATACTTCATGACCACCATGATTCATATTTGGTGGGACTGGACCGGTATGCATATTTTGGTGCATTTGACCTTCTTGATTTTGTGTCATTTAAATCGTTCCTCCTCTTTTTCATCTTGTGCATCCATATTAGTGTGTTTCAAAAAGAGAATGTTATTCATTTATTTTTAATATGTAACGATTTATTTAAAATAGTTTACTTAAAAAGTCATATTCTTTCTAAAAAAGTATTCACTATGAAAAATGAGCTCGGAATATTAGAGAAGTCCAAGCTCAACTATTTAGTTTACTTGTTTATACGTAAAGCTATTTTCCCAAACTGCTTTCCTTCTTTCAGATATTCCATAGCATCTTGAGCTTGTTCAAGGTCAAATACACAATCTACAACTGGAGCTATTTGATGCTTTTCCATATGTGCCAACATCAATCTAAGCTCT
>JBFELW010000117.1:0-6715 GCA_041551995.1 Paenisporosarcina sp. | reverse complement strand
GCTTGCTTAAACCAACTACAGGTACGATTTCATTAAACGGCGAAAAACATGCGGATGTGAGAAAGTCTATTGGATTTCTCCCCCAATATCCTCAGTTCTATTCATGGCTGACTGCTTTAGAGTTTACTGAAATGGTTGCGAAATTAAGCGGGATGGATTCACGTAGTGCAAAAATAGAAGCGCAAAAGACGCTTGAATTTGTGGGTCTAGGAGAAGCATTAAAGAAAAAAACTGGTACATTTTCAGGTGGGATGAAACAACGACTTGGTTTAGCACAAGCAATTGTTCATAAACCAAAGTTGTTGCTACTGGATGAACCGGTATCAGCACTCGATCCAGTAGGTAGACGTGAAATCATGAATTTACTGAAAAACTTACAACAAAATATGACGATTTTATACTCCACACATATTCTAAATGACGCAGAAGAAATGACAGATCAACTATTGTTTTTAAGAAAAGGAGACTTAGTGGAACAAGGATCTCTAGGAGATGTACGAGCAAAATATGATTCACCGCGCTATAAAGTAGAATTTGCTTCTGAGGAAGATGCACTAAATTTTGCTGCAAGAGCCCCTTGGAAAGTTAGTTATCAAGGGTTGTCAACCGTGATTGAGATGACAAATGAAACCCCTGAGATGAAAGATGTGTTGGGGTATTTAGCGGAAAGTGGGCTTACCGTTCGAAAAGCGGAGCGTCAAACGGCGAGCTTGGAAGAAATCTTTTTAAAGGTGGCTGGTCGCGGATGAATGATTTAATGGTTTTATTTCAAAAAGAATGGCGTGAAAACACGCGTAACTTTAAAATTGTGTGGATTCCATTGATTTTTATTTTCTTCGGTATCACGGAACCAGTCACAAATTATTACTTGCCACAAATTCTAGAAGCTGTCGGAAATATACCAGAAGGTGCTATGTTTCCATTTCCTGAATTTACACCAGCACAAATTTTAATGTCTACCATGGGGCAATATCAATTCATTGGCATGCTGGTCCTCGTATTAGGATTCATGGGTACAATTTCAAGAGAGCGTAAAAATGGAACGGGGACCTTGATTTACGTGCGACCTATTTCTTTTTTAAGTTATTTTCTGAGCAAGTGGAAAGTGGTCAGTATCATAGCTCTTGGAAGTGTATGGCTTGGGTTATTAGCAGCTTGGTATTACACAGAGCTTTTATTCGGAAACGTACCTGCTTCGGATTTCTTTGCATTTGCCGGAACTTATAGTGTGTGGATTTTGTTTGTCATAAGTATTGTTTTAGCAGCTAGTGCCTGGTTACCGACCGGTGGTGCTGCTGGAGTGTCGTTAGTTTTAGTGTTAATCATTCAAATTGTTGATTCCTTACTTGGTACTTACTGGACGATATCTCCATGGAAGCTTTCAACTTATGCGACCCAGTGGCTAGCGGGATCTCCTGATGTATCTAATTTCTGGTGGAGTATGACTGTAACGATCTTGGCAATCATAGCATTGGTTGCTTTCGGTGTCTGGATGTCAAAACGAAATGCTTCAAAAACAAAAGTGTAAACTAGTAAAAAATCCCTCACTGTACTCAGAGAGGGATTTTCCATGAACACAATTAAATTTTTGAAGGTTTCTTAATTGTTGTCATTGTTATCTGTATCCATTCCTTGTTGTCCGTTTCCACCATTATCATAGTTGTCTACAGGTCCTGCTTCTTGGTTTTCATCCCTCGATGGCTCATCCATAGTTCCAATTGCAGAACCAGGATACTCGTCCCCACATCCAGCAAGCATAAATAATGAAAGAGCGACAATAAATACAGATTTCATGCGCAAATTTTCTCCTCCCGTGTAACTCTAATTGCGTTCTCACTTAGGTTGCACATGGAGAGAGGAAGTATGTATTTGCATTGAGAAATAAAGTTTATCTTCCAGGTCTTCGATTTTCTTCTGATTTAAACCAAGCACGAATGCCTTTTCCAGCAAAGGGTTCGTCTGCAAAACGGGGCAGAATATGAAAATGAGCATGTGGAATCGATTGATTCGACGCTTCACCTACGTTCCATCCTAATGTATATCCATCTGGCGTATATTTCTCGTCAGCGTATGCTTTTACTTGTTGCATTAATTCATATGTAGCGTTCCACTCTTCTGGAGATAAGTCAAAGACCGTTTGTCGGTGTACTTTTGGAACAATAAGTCCACTGCCTTCAAGGATTTCTTGATGTTGAGGATGCTGTAAATACCAACAGTATTCATTTTCAAAACGTATGACTTGGCTGTCATCTTTTTCAGGTTCACAAAAAGGACATCCTTTTAACTTTTCCATTTCTTTCACCTCTTCTTATTTTATTGTAATAAAACGAAAGGGAACTTGGCAAACTACAGAGAATAAGAAGTAAGAGGTGATTTTCATGGAAAGACCTATTCGAAATTCAGAACGCTTTTTAACGGCATTCACTCGCATTGAACAAACACTGAAAGATATCGTTGATTCAAAAGATTATATGCCTTTTTTTAAATTGATTGATAACGCCAAACGAAAAAACGCACTCATTAAACGTTACGAAGATGATTTACGTGAGTATGCTGATTTAAGAAATGCCATTGTTCACCATCGGACTTCGACCGAGTTTTCAATTGCAGAACCGCATGATGAAGTTGTAGCTTTCATTGAAAAAATTGATGAAACATTATCAACTCCAATTACAGTGGGTGAAATGTTTAAACGAGACGTCCAGGTCTTCCAAGTGACAGATACGCTCAATCAAGCCTTGCAAGTAATTAGAGACCGTAATTTCACACAGTTACCTGTTTACGATGGCGATGAATTTAAGGGACTCCTTACCTCTGTTGGCGTAACTATGTGGCTGGCAAGCACTGTCGAAAAAGAGGTGATTTCCCGGGAAATGACAACTTTAGGTGACATGTTAACGCATGAGGTGTCTGAGAAAAATCATCGATTTATTCCAAAAGAGACTTCGATCTATGAAGCACAAGAAATTTTCAAACGGGCAGTTACAAAAGGGGTTCGTCTTGAAGCTTTATTAATTACCGATACGGAACTTCTAGTCGGTATTATAACCCCATTAGACTTAATTAAAATTGAGACTTAAATTTAATTTAAAAGGACTATTCATTGCAATAATAATGGATAGTCCTTTGTATGTTTTGCAAGGTTTCACTAATAATTACGGTTGATTTATGCTCCAGGTGGACGCTTTCCACGGGGCGGGCGTTGAGCCTCCTCGGTCGCTGTCGCTCCACTGTGGGGTCTCAACTGTCCCGCTTATCCCGCTGGAGTCGCCACCTTCCACTTCAATCACTCTTAAATATATTTTCTTTCATCTAAAAGAGTCCGTTCAAAATTTAACAGAACATCATATTTAGCGTTAAGTTTTCCATAAACTAAAAAACTAATCGTGAGAGTCCAGCTAATGAACCTGTGGAATTTTCTAAACAGGAGCGCAGCGAAAATAAAACCATTCAAAACCAAATGGGAGCCATTCCACTACGTTACATGTCTCTTTTCTGTTGGAGAGTACTGCATTCTATAACTTGTCTCATTGAGTGAACTAGCTTATGAGACGTGTTTGAGCGATAAAGTGTTCGATTTGAGCGATAAATCTTCAGACTGAGCGATAAAACCCCAGTTTGAGCGTTAAATTTTTTACAAACTAAACAACTAATATTGAATGCTTAATTAATGTACCGGTTGATCTACTCTAAACAGTAGCGCAGCGAAAATAAAACATTCAAAACCAAATGGGAGCCATTCCACTACGTTACATGTCTCTTTTCTGTTGGAGAGTACTGCATTCTATAACTTGTCTCATTGAGTGAACTAGCCTATGAGACGTGTTTGAGCGATAAAGTGTTCAATTTGATCGATAAATCTTCAGACTGAGCGATAAAACCCTCAAACTGAGCGATAAATCTCCAGTTTGAGCGTTAAATTTTTCACAAACATAAATAAGTAGAAAATGGCGTTTCAATAGGCAAGTTTACTTCTGTGAGATCTCTACTTCAGCTTAAAACTACTACTAAGAAAATCCCAACAGAAAAGGCTGCCGAGCGTAGCGGACAGCACCATTCAAGCACTTAATGTGGACATAGAACCACCAGAAGTGGACATAGAATAATCTAAGCATCAAAAAATCCCCATTTAAGAATGGGGATTCATCTTAGACTTCGCTCATCATAGCGTGTGTATTACCTTCAGTGTCTCGGAAAAAGGCCATCCATATCTCAACATCCCCCATTTTCCCTACCATATGAGGTTCATCGATAAACTCTGCACCAGCTTCTTTCATTGTAATCACCGATTCTGCTAAATCATCTACTTTAAAATACAGGACTGAACTAGGATGATCGAATTCTGAGGTTTCCGGTAAGCTAAGCAATAGCCGCGTTTCACCACATTGGAAAAAGGCCATTCCGGTTGTTTCAAATAAAAGCGGCAAACCAATGACATCACGATAGAAAGCTACAGCTCTTTCTACACTTTTTACAGGTATACCTATCTGTCCAATGGATTGGACACGCATATTTTTCATTTAAATTCCTCCAATCATTTACTATAGTCTTTTCGCTAAAGAAATGAGAAAACCCTGCTATGATAGATGATATAAAAAGAGGTGAAGCTGATGTTACATCATGTAGAAATCAATGTATCAAACTTAAAGAGATCACGTAAGTTTTATGACGCTTTATTGCCTGTAATGGGCTATAGCTTGTATCAGGAGTGGGAACAAGGGGTTAGTTACAAATTTGACGCCACGTATTTGGTTTTTGTACAAACAGTCGAAAAGCATTTAGATTCCGCTTATCATAGAGGACAAACTGGACTTAATCATCTTGCTTTTCACGCCCAATCACGTCAACAAGTGGATGAAATTACTGAAATGTTAGAAGCGCTAGGTACGACAATTTTATATAAAGACAGACATCCGTTCGCTTCTGGTCCTTCAGTCTATGCCGTTTTCTTCGAAGACCCAGATAGACTAAAGTTGGAGATTGTCGCTCCAGAATAATGGGTATGTACTAGAATAGGTTCACCACTTTATTAGGTTTGAATAGAAACTCCTACGTGGTTAAAGCTTTCTAGATACCAAAACCTGTATTGTTAAAATATAGTAGGAGGTTGTTAAATGAATATAACGATATTTGGTGCAACAGGTCGTGTCGGGTCTAAATTTCTTAGCCATGCACTAGCAGACGGGCATCATGTCACTGCACTTGTTCGCACTCCATCAAAACTAGCGCACCATGAAAACTTAAAGATTCATGTAGGCGATATTCGTGATGCTACAAGCGTAAATAAAGCAGTTCAAGGAGCAGAAGTGGTATTCAGTGCCATTGGTACAGATAAAACAACAACTTTAACTGATGCCACACCACTCATTATTGACGCCATGGTTAATGAAAAAGTGAAACGAATCATAACAATTGGTACAGCAGGAATTTTACAGAGTCGTACACAACCTGAAATATATCGGTTTCAGTCCAATGAATCAAAGCGACGTTTAACCTTTGCTGCAGAAGAGCATGCAAAAGTTTACGAGCAACTAGCGGCTACGAATTTAGAGTGGACGATTGTGTGTCCAACGTATTTGCCAGATGGAGATGCGATTGGCCAGGTGAGAGCTGAGCGAAACTTTTTACCTGTGGGAGGCGTTGAAGTATCTGTGGGTGATACAGCTTTATTCGCCTATCAAGAATTGCTCGATCCACAATTTAACGCGTTGCGAGTGGGTCTTGCTTATTAGAAGGGGTTATATATGATTCGGAAATTAGTGACATTGCTATTGATTGGTGTTTTTATTTATGTTTTTTTGTATATCAATAACAACTGGCTGACGGTATCAAGTTACACCGTCCATTCAGACGAAATCCCAGAATCCTTTGACGGCTTTCGTATCTTACAAGTATCTGATTTACATGATGCTACGTTTGGTGAAAACCAACAGCGGTTGGTCAATAAAATACAACAACAAAAACCACATATAATTGTCATTACAGGTGACTTGGTGGATAGCAATCGGTATAATTTACAAAATAGTTTAGACCTAATTGACCAAATTGTAGAAATTACCGATGTTTATTATGTAACAGGGAATCATGAAGTGGCAACAGATGATGTCAAGCATATTAAAAATGAACTGACAGCACGGGGTGTCCGTGTTTTATCAAATGAAACCATAAAACTGGGTAGTGAAGATGCATCTATTTCACTAACTGGAATTGAAGATCCTTTAATGGGAGAGGAAGCTGCAGAGATGCTTGCTACTGCTGACGTACCTGAGGATATGTTCACACTGCTACTTGCACATCGCACCGAAGACTTTCAAGCATATATGGAGGCAGGAATAGATGTGTCGTTAACAGGTCATGCACATGGAGGTCAGGTTCGTCTTCCGTTTATTGGTGGAGTTATCGCACCTGCGCAAGGTTTTTTCCCAGCCTATACGTCAGGTCTTCATGAATTCGGGCAATCTAAACTTATTATTAGCCGGGGGTTAGGAAATAGTATAATCCCTTATCGCATTTTTAACTTGCCAGAACTAGTTGTTGTCACATTGAAGTCCAGCCGAACGGACTGACCTTAGCTAAAACGAACGAATAACTCTTATGAATGGTCAATAGCACAGAATAACTTAACTCAAATCTTACAGATAACAATTATCGAATTACAATCCATTTAACCATTTGAAAAGGGAGAGATACAATTGAAGAACAATGTTACATTGGT
>JBFELW010000116.1:0-6737 GCA_041551995.1 Paenisporosarcina sp. | reverse complement strand
AGAGGGGTTGTGATTACCCCGATTGCTGGATTAAGAAGACATATGCCGAACTTAAAACAATGGAAAGAGAGTCGGCTAGAAACAGCTGTTGGCAAAGAAGTACAAATTTCAGAATGGATAGATCAACTTGTTGCAATGGGTTATTCTAGGCAACCTATGGTAACGGCTCCAGGTGAGTTTGCTTTACGGGGTGGGATTTTAGATATCTATCCTATCTACATGCAAAATCCGGTCCGCCTTGAATTTTTTGATACCGAAGTGGATTCAATCCGATCATTTTCTGCGGAAGATCAACGGTCCCTCGAGAAGTGGAATGAGGTTTGTATTTTACCTGCAACCGAATTTGTATGGACACGAGCTCAACTTTCAAATCTAGCAGAAAAATTAGAAGTTTCCTTGTCAAAAAGTTTAAAAAAGATGAAAAAAAATGAAACAAAAGAGCTTCTCCTACAAAATGTTGGTCATGATATTGAATTACTTAAGCAAGGCGATGTTCCTGAACAAATGACAAAATATATATCAATTCTTGAAGATTCACCCACTTTTCTTGGTGATTATTTTTCGGAAAATGGAATCGTGTTATTTGATGAGCTAGGGAGAATTCAAGAAGTAACGGAATCACTTGAGAGAGAAGAGAAAGATTGGTATGTCTCAATGCTCGAAGAAGGAAAAACGGTTCACGATGTTAAACTATCATTTACCATGAAAGAAATACTTGGCATGGTAGAACAACAAAAAATCTATTTATCTTTATTTGCTAGAGCATTTTCTGGTTTTACCTTTAAGAAGACCATCTCTTTTTCTTGTAAACCGATGCAACATTTTCATGGTCAAATGAATGTATTGAAAAACGAAATGGAGCGCTGGATAGCTGGGAAGTTCTACTTATTTGTCTTAGCTGAAGGAAAAGAAAGACAACAAAAAGTACAAGATGTTTTAGAAGATTACGGAATTGATGCTCGGATTATTGATGAATCATCGATTCCTAGTCAACCGGGAACGTATATCATAGACGGAGAGCTTTCAAATGGATTTGAACTGCCCTTACAACGTTTAGCTGTCTTAACAGACGAAGAATTATTTAAACAAAGACCTAAGAAAAAAACGCGTCCTCAAAAAATGACGAATGCAGAGCGTATTAAAAGTTATTCCGAGATAAAACCTGGTGATCATGTGGTACATATTCATCACGGAATAGGAAAATATATTGGTATTGAAACGCTAGAAATTAATGGCATTCATAAAGATTATTTACACATTCGCTACCGGGCAGAAGATAAGTTATTTGTTCCAATCGATCAAATTGATCAAATTCAAAAGTTTGTGGCGTCTGAAGCAAAAGAACCTAAGCTACATAAATTGGGCGGAGCTGAATGGAAGAAGACGAAGATTAAAGTATCTGCTGCTGTTCAAGACATTGCCGATGATCTAATCAAACTTTATGCGAAAAGAGAATCAGAAAAAGGTCATGCTTTTGATGTGGATAATGATTTACAGCAATCTTTTGAAGGGGCTTTTCCTTTTGAAGAGACGGATGATCAGTTACGTTCTATCGAAGAAGTAAAAAAAGATATGCAACGTGAACGTCCAATGGATCGCCTAATTTGTGGGGATGTTGGATACGGGAAGACCGAGGTAGCCATTCGTGCGGCATTTAAGGCTGTACAAGAAAGCAAACAAGTAGCATTTCTGGTTCCTACGACTATTCTGGCACAACAACATTATGAAACGATGAAGGAAAGATTTGCTGAATTTCCTGTTGAAGTTGGTTTATTGAGTAGATTCAGATCTAAAAAACAACAAACTGAAACGATGAAAGGAATAAAAGCAGGTACTGTTGACGTAGTTATTGGGACACACCGCTTATTGTCTAAGGATATTGTTTATAACGATCTTGGTTTACTGGTTGTGGATGAGGAACAACGATTTGGAGTTACTCATAAAGAGAAGATTAAACAACTCAAAACAAATGTAGATGTACTAACGCTAACAGCTACACCAATTCCTCGGACACTTCATATGTCGATGGTTGGTGTTAGAGACTTATCTGTCATTGAAACACCACCGGCCAATCGTTTTCCTGTTCAGACGTATGTAATGGAGCATAACGGAGCCTTAGTTCGTGAAGCCATTGAGCGTGAAATGGCGAGAGATGGTCAAGTCTTTTATCTGTATAATCGAGTAGAAGATATGGCGAAAAAAGTGGATGAGATTCAAATGCTTGTTCCAGATGCCAGAGTCGGATTTGCGCATGGCCAGATGAATGAAAGAGAACTAGAATCTGTTATTCTAAGCTTTCTGGAGGGTGAATATGACGTTCTCGTCACAACAACTATTATTGAAACAGGTATTGATATCCCTAATGTAAATACATTGATTGTTCATAATGCAGATAGAATGGGGCTGTCCCAACTCTATCAACTACGCGGGCGAGTAGGACGCTCAAATCGTGTAGCATATGCCTATTTCATGTATCAGCGTGACAAAGTTTTGACAGATGTTGCAGAAAAAAGATTGCAAGCCATTAAGGAATTCACAGAACTTGGTTCAGGATTTAAAATTGCGATGCGTGATTTATCCATTCGGGGAGCTGGAAATCTACTTGGTTCTCAACAACATGGATTTATTGACTCAGTGGGATTTGATTTATACGCCCAAATGTTGCAGGAAGCCATTGAAGAGAAACAAACCGGTATTAAGAAAGAACGTCCTGAGGATTTAGAAATATTATTACCTTTTGATGCCTATTTTCCAGACTCCTACATTCCAGATGGTTTTCAGAAAATACAAATGTATAAACGAGTTAAATCGGTTGAGAATGAAAAAGAATATGAAGATTTACTCGACGAATTAATGGATCGGTTTGGAAATTTGCCTATTGAAGCTGAACGTTTAATGCGTATTTCTAGAATGAAAGTGTGGGCAAAACAAGCAGGTGTCGAGTCAATTAAAGAAAGACATAGTCAAATAATTGTAAAGCTTTCTGCTAAAGGTACATCTTCAACCAAAGGAGCCAAACTCGTAGAATCATCGATGGTCTATGGAAAAGTTGTCGGATTTCAAATGGATAATAACCAGCAATTGCTAATATCGATTGATGAGAAAAAAACAGGAAAACATCATCCGTTCGATGTACTAGAAGGAATGATGAAGATTTTACCAGAGGCTGGAAAAGAACTAGCTACCTAAAATGGCGTGTAAACCCGTCACTGCATATTTTGTCCAAACATGGTTCATACTAAGATGGAAATCAAGTGAAATTGAATTCTGTCGAAAGTGAGGCAATGTATATGAAAGCAACAGGAATCGTCAGACGGATTGATGATTTAGGACGTGTCGTCATTCCAAAAGAAATAAGAAGAACATTGCGTATACGAGAAGGAGACCCTCTTGAAATCTTTACGGATCGTGATGGAGAGGTCATCTTAAAGAAATATTCTCCTATTAGTGAACTGGGAGAATTTGCTCAAGAATATGCAGAGACATTACATGCAACCCTTGGAACACCTGCTTTTATTAGTGATCGTGATGAGATGATTGCAGTAGCGGGCGTACCAAAAAAAGATTATTTAAATCGTCGAATATCACCTGGTGCAGAAGAAATCCTATTATCACGAACGATTGTTTCTGAAAAAATGGAAAAAACCGTTGAATGGGTACCTGGTCAACTAGAGCAAGTGAAATCTTACTGTATTGCTCCTATTATTGCGAGTGGAGACCCAATAGGTGCAGTCTATTTATTATCCAAAGTACATTTTATTGGAGAAGCCGAAATAAAAGCGGTCGAAACTGCTGCCCACTTCCTAGCCAAACAAATGGAACACTGAAAAGCTTGTTCAAGTATGAAAGATAAAAAAGGTCCCATGCCCAAAGTTTATAAGGGTATTGGACCTTTTTTTAGTTGAAATATAGAAGGGTCGAAGAGAAGTTAATCAGCTTTTATTCATGCTATAATATGGATATTGCTTTGATGGAACGAGGAACTTTGATGAATAAACAACAATGGACGATGAAACAATTTATGCAGGGAGCAGTTTTACTCACAATCGCAGCACTTATTGTCAAAGCGCTTAGTGCTGTTTATCGTATTCCTTTCCAAAACATTGTGGGAGATCAAGGCTTCTACATATACCAACAGGTTTATCCGTTTATTGGCGTTTTAACTGTATGGACTTCTTATGGTTTTGCAGTGGCAATCTCCAAATTATTAGCAGAAGGACATGCCCAACAAAATCAAGAAAAACGACGAACCATTCTTTTAGTTGGTTTTGTCTACGTCAGCTTGATTTCGATTATTAGTTTTTTAAGTTTATTTTTAGGAGCGGATATTCTAGCTCGTTGGATGGGTGATGCAAACCTTGCCCAACTATTAAAAACGGGTTCTATAGTCGTGTTACTCATGCCACCACTGGCTGTATTAAAAGGATTATTTCAAGCAGAAGGTAAAATGAAACCTATCGCATATGGACAAGTAGTAGAGCAAATCGTTCGTGTGAGTGTGATTTTAATCGGTACGTATATTGTTTTGAAAAGTGGTGCATCTTTATATACGGCTGGGAGTACAGCACTCTTTGGCGCTTTTGTTGGTGAAATTGCCGGCATCATTTTACTGGTTTTATTTCTCCGATACAGATTTAAACTACGAACACTATTACAACCAAAAGCTTTTACACCAATAAAACCAATTATAAAAGAGTTAACTATTATCAGCTTAAGTGTCAGTATGAGTTCCCTTATACTACTTTTTTTCCAACTTGCCGATTCTTTTACGATTTTTAAATTATTAACTGAAAATGGATTGCAACGATATGAAGCGATGGAAACAAAGGGAATATATGATCGTGGCCTACCTCTAGTACAGATGGGCATCGTGATCGCATCAACATTGTCACTATCAATTGTGCCCTTAATTGCACACACGACTCAAAAAAAGTTTGGGAGAAATGCAATTCCTTATGCACAACTCACATTTCGAATTGCCTTCTTATTTGGGGTAGCCTCAAGTCTTGGTTTGATCTTGGTGTTACCTCCACTAAATGAAATGCTTTTTGAAACACGTGATTTATCAACGACGCTAATGGTATTTTGTCTGCAAATTTTTTGGTTGTCTCTTATTTTAACTATGACATCTGTTTTGCAAGGCTTAGGTAAAGTGATTATGCCAGCCATCATTTTAGCTTTCGGATTAATTTTAAAGAGTATCTTCAATTTGCTATTGATTCCAAAATTCGGAATCATGGGCGCCGCGATCGCAGGAAATATTGGATTCGCTTGTATAACTGTAGGTATATATCTCTATTTACAATCCGTTTGGAAAATAAGGTATGCATCGGTACGATTTTATAAACATGTGTTAATTGCTTCAATTTTTATGATTGCGACTGTTTGGGGCTGGATGCTAGTCGCTGATGGTTGGTTATTTGATGACTTTTCACATCGAATTGGCGCTATGATGACAGCTATAACAAGCGTTATATTAGGGGCATCAGTCTTTTTACTACATATTGCAAAAAGCCGTATTGTCGAGGAAAAAGAATGGTTTTTATTGCCGTTAGGTCGAAGGATGGCCATGTTGCAATTAATGTTGAGTAAAAGAAATAGAAAGGGGTCACAGTGATGAAACAAATAACGGTTATAGGCTTAGGTGCAGGTGATTTAGACCAACTACCTTTAGGGATATATCGTACGTTGAAAGACGCGACAAGGGTTTTTGTTCGAACAGACAAACATCCTGTGTTAGACGAGTTAAGAAATGAAGGACTTGCTTTTGAAAGCTTTGATTCAATATATGAAAAACATGACGCATTTGAAATGGTCTATAAAGAAATAGTCGAAACGCTCATTGATATAGCGGGGGAATCACCTTTTGTCTATGCTGTTCCAGGACACCCTTTAGTGGCGGAGCAAACGGTGCAGTGGCTGGTGGAAGCAGAAAAAGCCGGACGTATTCAATTAACTATAGTAGGCGGGCAAAGCTTCTTGGATCCAATATTCAATGCTCTTCGTATCGATCCTATTGAAGGGTTTCAATTAATAGATGGAACAATGTTTAAAAGAGACGATGTTCAAATGGGGCAACATGTGTTAATCGCTCAAGTATATGATGCTTACAGTGCCTCTGAAGTGAAGCTAACGCTCATGGAAAAATATCCGGATGATTATCCCGTTACCATCGTAACTGCTGCAGGATCAAGCGCAGAAGAGTTAAAAACGGTACCATTGTTTGAGTTAGACCGCGCTGCAGAGTTAAATAATTTAACAACGGTATATATTCCTCCCGTAATCCAAATAGAAGAGCGTTTAAAAGAATGGTCTGCTTTTAGAGAAATTATTGCCAAACTTCGTGCGCCTGATGGCTGCCCGTGGGACCGAGAACAAACACATGAAAGTTTAAAGAAATATATCATTGAAGAAGCACATGAATTACTGCAAGCAATCCATGATGAAGATGACGAGGGAATAATCGAAGAGTTAGGCGATGTATTACTTCAAGTTTTTTTACACGCACAAATTGGAGAAGATGAAGGATACTTTAGTTTAGAAGACGTGCTTCAGCGTGTTTCAGCTAAAATGATTCATAGACACCCCCATGTTTATGGAGATGTAGAAGTTGAGAGTTCAGAAGATGTATTACGCAACTGGCAACAGTTAAAAGCCGAAGAAAAGGGTAAGCAACCAACTAGAATACTAGAAGGTTTAGACAGAACAGAATCTTCTCTTTTGACCTCCTTTAATTT
>JBFELW010000115.1:0-6769 GCA_041551995.1 Paenisporosarcina sp. | reverse complement strand
TTTACTTATATAGCAGTTTAGTTGAAAAGAGGATTTAAGAAATGAATAACAATAAAAAAATGATGTCATTACTCGTGGCAATTTTTCTGATTGCCTTGAACTTACGTCCAGCCGTGACATCAATTGGTCCGATCCTGGATATCATCCGAAACGACTTGAATTTAAATAACAGTGAAGTAAGCTTATTAACAGCCATTCCCGTTATATGTATGGGAGTATTCGCTCCTCTCGCGGTGCATTGGTTAAATAAATTCGGGAAGCAGAATGGTATTTCGATTCTAATTATCATAATCGGTGGTCTCACCCTTATTCGTGCATGGATGCATGATTATGTGTCGTTACTACTTACCGCATTTATTATTGGTATTGCAATCGCTATTATAGGTCCTATACTTTCTTCTTTAATTAAAGAAAAGTTTCCAACACGTATGGCAACTGCTATTGGTATTTATTCGTTAGGTATGGGAATGGGCGCTACGCTAAGCGCTGGCTTGACAGGGATAATCTATGTATCAGTAGGGGACCGTTGGGAATTCGCGCTAGCTTTTTGGTCTAGCTTGGCTTTGGTAGCACTGATTGTCTGGATGTTCGCAATGAAATCACAAGAAACTACTGATCAACATGTTGAGATTAATCACGATGCGCTATTCCGTTCTCCTTGGGTGAATAGACGAGCCTGGCTTATTCTTTTGTTTTTCGGATTCCAAGCTTCTCTATTCTTTTCTCTTACGACTTGGTTAGCTTCTGCAGCAGGAGAACTGGGTTTCAATGTTATCGAAGCAGGTAGTGTAATCAGTGTGTTAACGATTGCTCAAATCGTCGGAAATGTATTCATTCCATTGTTATTAGAGAAATTTCCCAAGCGATCTTTTTGGATTTACTTCTCTCTATTTAACGGTACTATTGGAATGGTTTTATTATTGACTGGTGATACAGTCCTAATATGGCCCGCTTCTATTCTTTTAGGATTAACCTTAGGAGGTTTGTTCCCATTAGCACTATTATTGCCACTTGATGAAACAACAAATGCTAGAGAAACGAACGCATGGACAGCCATGGTTCAAACGGGTGGTTTCATTATGGGTGGGCTCTCACCCCTCGCAATTGGGATCTTGTATGATATAACGGGAACACATCAAAATACGTATTATGTATTGTTCGGACTTATTATTGGGATGTTCGTGATGACAGTTCTACTTAATCAAAAAAACCTTGCATAAGCAAGGCTTGGAACATCAACTATTTCTTCCAATGATCATCTATGAATGTATCACGTCCGGATGTTACGCGTTCTTCAGCGTAGTGGTCCGGATTTTTTTTATAGTAATCTTGATGATAATCTTCAGCAACATAAAATGGTGCAGCAGGTATGATCTCAGTGAGTATCGGTTTACTAAAACGACCACTTTGACTTAAAGCTACTTTTGACTTCTCTGCTTTTTCTTTCTGATCCTCAGAGTGATAAAAGATAGCAGTTTTATATGATTCTCCACGGTCTTGGAATTGACCTCCATCGTCCGTAGGATCAATTTGTTGCCAAAAAATTTCTAGTAATTGTTCATACGAAAATAAAGAAGGATTGAATTGAATTTCAACGACTTCTAAATGTCCAGAGTTTCCTTTTTTAACATCCTCATATGATGGATTTTCCACTAGACCACCCATATAGCCAGATAAAACGGATTCAATTCCATCCCATTGATCAAATGGTTTTACCATACACCAAAAACAGCCGCCAGCAAATGTTGCTTTTTCCAATTAAATAATCCCCTCTCAAACTATAACTAGATGGTATTGTATCACTTGCGCGATGACGTCACAACAACTATGATTGAGTAAGTTTTATATGAAACTTTTTCCTGTAATTTACGTTCTATTTAATGAGAAAGAAAGGGAGATGCCCTATGGATGAAATGCAACCACAACGCAGGTTTTTACGTAAGAGAAGAAAGTTTCGCTTGGGGCGATTATTCTTTACACTCTTCATTATATTATTAATTGGAATTCTATTGTTTTCAATTGTTCAATATAAAGCTGGCCACAAATTAGCTTCTAAATCCAATATTCCAATTGAAAAATTTGTAGGAGACTCAATTAATGTTAAAAATCAATCGATTGAAAACATCCTAGTACTAGGTGTAGATACTAGAGGTGAGGAAAAGTCTAGAACAGATACGATGATGATTCTGTCATGGAACAAAGAAACAAAGAAAGTGAAAGTTGTTTCTTTCATGCGAGATATTTATGCTCAGATACCAGGTTATGAGTCGTATAAATTAAACACCGCTTATTATCTTGATGGTGTTCAGTTAGTAAAAGATACCATTACAGGTATGTTTGGCGTGCCAATTCACCATTATGCACTAATTGATTTTAATAGCTTTGAAAACTTGGTGGATATAATTGCTCCAAAGGGAGTAGAAATTGACGTTGAAAAAGCAATGTCAGAAAAAATTGGTGTATCACTAGAACCTGGGCTGCAACAGTTGAACGGAAAAGAATTACTTGGTTACGCACGATTCAGAGCTGATTCAGAAGGTGACTTTGGACGGGTTGCGAGACAACAGAAGGTAATAGAAGCATTAAAAGATGAAATATTAAGCCCAGGAAACGTTGTGAATTATCCTAAGTTTGCTGGTGCGATGCAAGGTTATGTTCAATCAGACTATTCTACGACCGACGAAGTAAGGAATGTATTAAGCGTGGCTTTTAATGGTGGAGTGAATGTAGAGAAAATGGTTATACCTGTAGAAAACAGTTATCAATTTGCATCTTATTCGCATGCTGGTTCAGTTATAGAAATTGATGTAAATCAAAATAAAAAAGCTTTGAGTGATTTTTTAGGATTAACACTAAGATGATGGGTATTTGAACAAAGGTAGCGTTCAACTAATTAATAATCAGATTTTTGTTTTTGTCATGAGAAAGTGGGGAAATAGTTATGCAACCGGAAAAATCTTCATTCTTTTCTACACGCTTCATTCAATTTTTAGGAGGAAAGAATACCCTATTTCTTTTATTCACCATTCTATTAGTCGGTTTAATTATTTGGATATTCGATATTATTTCATTTGTATTTTATCCCTTACAAGTATTATTAGCTAATGTTGTCCTACCCGTAATATTAGCTACTATTGCATATTATTTACTAAGACCCATTTTGAGGCTAATGGTGCGTTTTAAAATACCAAAAATTTGGGGCATAATTATAATTCTTCTGACATTGGTTGGTCTTATCACACTGTTAATTGTTTTAGTGTTTCCATTTCTTAAAACTCAGTTTTCAACACTAATACAAGAATTCCCTGACTATTTTATTCAATTAATCACTAAGCTAGATGTATTTCTTAGAACCTCGATATTCTCAGGTTATTATGCGAATTTAAACATTGATCAATTAATTGAATCAATCCCGGAAGATATTGGTCAAACCATTCAAGAAGCACTAGGAGGAGTGGCCAGTGGTGTTGGCAAAGTTATATCTACACTAGCTGGACTTGTTTTAGCCATCGTTACTGTACCCTTCATCTTGTTTTACCTTTTGAAAGATGGAGAAAAATTACCGAAATATATATTAAAGTTATTACCTCCAAGAATGCGTAAGGATACTGCTCATGTGTTGAGAGAGGCAGACAAACAGATTAGCGCTTACATCCAAGGTCAAATATTAGTTGCCATTATTATTGGTTCTATGGTATTTATTGGATTTTTTATTATTGGTATGGATTACGCATTATTATTAGGTGTTTTAGCAATGATTACAAGTGTAGTTCCATATTTAGGACCGATCATTGCAATGACTCCTGCAGTAGTCATTGCGATTGTAACGTCACCATTCATGCTTATAAAACTAGCAATTGTTTGGACAATTGTGCAATTAATTGAAGGAAAGTTTATTTCACCTCAAATTATGGGTAAATCACTTCATATCCATCCGATTACCATTATTTTTGTCTTATTAACTGCAGGATCATTATTTGGTGTCCCTGGTGTTATTCTAGGTATTCCTGGTTATGCTTTACTGAAAGTATTGGTTACCCATATGTATAGGCTCTTTAAAAGGCGATACAATCGTCATGAATCCGAGTTGACTCGTCATTATGAATATACAGATTACAAAGATTAATTCTTTTGGAGTATCTAACAATCTGAATATGTTGGAATGACCAAATTAGGAGGTATTTCTTAATGTTGAAAAAGTTTTTATCGACAATCGGCATAGGAACAATGAAAGTAGATACAATCGTGGACCAACCTCAACTTAAATACGGAGAGACTTTATCAGGAAAGATTTATATTGACTGTGGTCAAAGTGCACAACAGATTGATTTTATTAACTTGGAAGTGATTAAACGGATAGAAGGGTACAGAGAAGACAGTGATTTTGATGTAACCGAAGATTCTGTTTTTAAGCGTACAATAGAAATGGTGGGGGACATTAAATTATCAGAGACACGAGTGATTCCATTTGAATTAAAACCAGACGAAACTTGGTACCCTCAAAATAACAAAGTGGAACTCTTTTTACGAACCACAGTTCATATTACAAACGCAGTAGACGTCCATGATGAAGATGAAATTTTTTATACAAAGACTTGAATTAAAAATAAAAACCATTTCGAGATTTTAGAAATGGTTTTTATTTTTTTGTATGTTTGTGAAAAGAATTGTAAGAATCATAAAGAAACTACGAGTTGGGAAGACCCAGTAGTGATTGTATGAGCCAGAAATTTCTCTATATTAATCGAGATAGGAGCGACGTTTAATAATAGTCATTTGATACTAAAATCAAGTAGTTGTATATTGCAAATAAATTGTTACTTTTTTAATTGCAAAGTGCAAGTATGTGTGTTGTGCTTTAAATAAATAGGTAATAGTTAAAATTAGTTTTAATTTCAACACGATTATCTGAATACATTAGTTGTACTAGTAGATGTAAAGGTCTTTACCAAAAAAAGAACAGCCAGAGACCGTTCCTTTTCGATATTGCTATTACCACAAAAACGCCGACGCAAGGACAATTCCTGTTATTGCACCTAGAGCAAGGCCGAATCCAAAACCTCTGCGTCTAAATCCGTACGCAGGATACCCACCGTAAAATCCATAACCGTAACCACCGATATTGCTAGTAGGTAGAATCCAGACCATATTTCTAGTTACTTTGGTAATTTCGCCAACATAGACTCTACCAGTCCGATCAGTTACTCTTACAACTTTCCCATGATATTTACAACATAAATCATACACATTATATTGAGACATTTTTCATCCTCCTTTCTATATTCACATACATGTATCTTCTACTAACTTATGTCTTGAAAATTGTTTTGTAATAGTCATACGTCTAGAAATGATGATATTGATATGAGTTTCTAGTTTCTAAAAACATGAAATGGGAAGGGTGAGAGACTTGTCGGTAGTTCAAACTCAAGCTTGGTTATATAACTTTGTTGAGTCGTGCACTAAACATTCAAGAGACAGTTTGTATACTATTCAATGCAGATTTATTGGGGATCCTTTAATAGAATTTACCCCTGAATTGATTCCTGAAGAGTTACATTATCATTTATTACAGCATGGATTATTTGATCCAATTGAATGGAAAAGAATCGCTAGGGTGGTTCGGAAAATGGAAGAAAAGAAAGTTTGGCACAAAGTTGAACTTGAATATCAACGACTGCGAAACATTTGGAGTGGACCCGAGGTTTCAATCTTTATTTTTCCAATTAAGCAAAGGTCTCATAAATCAAATAAACGAACCCCTAGTAAAAATGGATTGGCATATAATCAATGCTTATTTCTTTTTTTATCACCTGAACTAGTAACGGAAGAAATAAACGCTTTGTTAGCGCATGAATACAATCATATTTGTCGACTAGACTATTCGGGGAAAAAGACAAATGAAGTTACATTAAAGGATTCGTTAATTGTCGAGGGTCTTGGAGAATATTCAGTCAAAGATCTTTACGGAGAAAAGTGGCTATCACCATGGGTGAATCTATACACTTTCGAGGAAACATACGCTTTATGGCAGAAGTACTTTATCCCGTCATTAGACTTGATAGGAATAGAAAATCATCATTCTTTTCTATATGGAGATGTCAAAAGAGGGTTACCTAAATGGATTGGCTATTATATAGGATTTCAAATTGTAGATACCTTCCAGAAAAAACACGGTCCATTAAAATCAAACGAATTATATCAACTATCATCAGAAGAACTAGTTGCGGGTTCTAGGTACTCGTCCAAAGATACTGACTCTAACTGAAATAATCTCTCTTCTAGTTTTCTAGAAGAGAGATTATTTCATAACATTAAAACCGACATCGGAAAGCTCGAAAACCAATTATATGACGTTGCTCTTCAATGAAGGTTTGATGCTCATCCCATAAATCGAAAAACCGCATTGGAATATTCTCAGATTGATTCACATCATTTAGTTCTGTTTGAATAAGTTGTGATGGAGTTTTTAGTATATGGATTTGTGTGAAACCGACCTCTTTTAATTTTGAAATCCAATCTTCCTCATTTAAGATTTCTTTAATTCCATATAGGCTACATACTGTCTTTTGTAATTCTTCTGGCAATTCTCTTTCAGCAGTCATTTCGATTATGAGCATACTTCCATCTTTTTTTAAAACTCTTGAAAGTTCTTTTAATGTCTTAGAAATTTCAGTAAAGGCAATCACCGATTCTGCTAGTACGAATTCAAAAGAGTCATTTGCCAGATTCAAGTTTTGTGCATCTCCTAGTATGACTTTAACCATTG
>JBFELW010000114.1:0-6782 GCA_041551995.1 Paenisporosarcina sp. | reverse complement strand
CTTACACCAGGACTCCACCATCCTAATATGACGTTTAACAAGTCTGCTTTGGACCTAGGAGCACGAGTTCTTGCGGAAGTATTGATAAAAGCATAAATTCAAGAAAGCATTCTAGACAGCTATAAAGAGAAAAGAATCGAGCCACTCCCGCCAGAAAAACGGATGTCGAAAGCCCCGCAGGAGCGTAATGCAACGAAGGCTAAGAATACCACTACGCGAGTCAACGTCTTCGTGACCAACCTCCTGTTTGCGAGAGGAGATTGAGGCGTTCGTCCGCAGGAAAGGACGCAGATTCCTAATGACTCGTTTGTCTTAAATGTGCCACATCGTTTTTTATATTCCTACAAACAATGGCTATATCAGGAATTTGAGGTGCAATAGCAGCATTGATTCGTTCCATAAATAGGGTTGACCCAATGACTGCTACTTTTATACTCACTATCCTCACCTTCCTAGAAAACAATTTTTTTTAGTTAATTAACATCTATTTAACGATAATCTAAGTAACTCGATAAATTGTAAATAGAAAGGGGTTTTTTACATGAAAATTATATCTATCCATCTTTATGCTATTCATTTACCCCTTAAAGTCCCATTCGTTATTAGCTACCATACATACATATATATGCCTTCAATTATAGTGAAAATAGAAACCGATGAAGGATTTATCGGCTATGGTGAAGCTGTGGCCGACGAACATGTAACCGGAGAATCTTGGGAAGGCACGTACCAAGTCATCAAAAATATATTAGCACCTGCTGTGTTAGGTGAAAATCCAATGGAAATGGAAAAAATTCACGAAATTATGGATCGAGCTATTTATTCGGCTCCAACTGCAAAAGCAGCAATAGATATAGCATGCTTTGATATTGCGGGTAAAAAAATACAGCAACCTGTTTACCAGTTACTTGGCGGACGTTATCATGAAAGATTCGCAATAACCCATGTGCTAAGTATTGCTGATCCTGCTGAAATGGCAGAAGAAGCTGCTTCGCAGATTGAAAAAGGCTACCAATCTTTTAAAATGAAAGTAGGGGCAAACGTCAACCTTGATGTTAAAAGAATTCAGGCTGTTCGTGCACGAATTGGAGATGATATTGCCATTCGGGTAGATGTAAATCAAGGTTGGAAAAATAGCGTCACAAGTCTTCGCGCATTAAACCAATTGAAAGAGTGTAACCTAGATTGGTTAGAGCAACCCGTAATGGCTGATGACATTGATGGGATGGTCGAAATTAAATCAAAGTCTTCTGTTCCCTTAATGATTGATGAAGGATTAAAAGGAACACGTGAAATGCGTGATATTATTAGTAAACGTGCCGCAGATAAGGTGAATATTAAATTAATGAAATGTGGGGGCATATATCCTGCCATAAAATTGGTTCACCAAGCTGAACTTGCTGGACTTGATTGTCAAATTGGCTCAATGGTCGAATCGTCAGTTGGATCTGCAGCTGGTTTCCATCTTGCTTTTTCCAAAAAAATGATTACCAGTGTTGAACTAACAGGCCCTTTGAAGTTTTCAAAGGATATCGGGAATTTAGCCTATAATGTCCCATATATCAGATTGACTGACAAACCTGGATTAGGTGTAGATGTGAATGAAGAAACGTTACGTGAATTAACTATATTTCAGCATGTTGTGAGGTAAAGGAGGAGAAGACGTGACTCTGATATATGAAGGATTAATCAAAAAACACGATAGCCATCAACGTCGCTTTACTATCCAAACGTTGACCATGGAACACTTACCCGCTATTTTAAGCGTGCAAGAAGAAGTCATTTTACAATTAAAAGATAAAAGGATCCTACAACCTCTATCTGTTGAAGAGTTTCAGTTCATTTTAAATGGTAATGGTTTAATGCTAGGTGTCTTTGTCGAGAAAACACTAATTGCATATCGAGCGTTACTGATTCCACCAATTGACGAGGAACATCTCGGTTTAGATATTGGATTGAATCGAGATGATCTACAGCAAGTAATTTATCAAGAAATTTCGGTCGTGCTACCTTCATATCAAGGTAATCAACTTCAAAGAACACTTGCAACTGTCATTATGCAGGAATTATCTAAGTCAAATCATGCATTTCGATATGTTTGTGCAACCGTGGCTTTGTTTAACATTCCTAGTTTAAAGGATAAGTTTTCACAAGGTATGGAAATATTGGCTTTGAAAGAAAAATATGATGGACGATTAAGGTATGTTTTTTCAAAAGATCTGGAAGAAGTTCATGTTTCAATATGGCAAGAAACGAAGTCTCTTCTCATGGTGGATGTCGTTGCTCAACAAACCCTTCTATCTGAAGGCTGGAGAGGATTTAAGATGGAAATAAAGGACAGCGCATTGTGGATTACGTATGGACGAGAGTAAGTTAGGAGTAATTTCTATTTTTGATCGTTCTCCTAATCCTCTTCTCTTTTTAAAATAGACATGAAATAATGTGATAAGCCAAGTGGCTTATCACATTATTTCTTTTTGCATGCTTCTACAAATTTTACATAGATTTTTAAAGACGTTTCATCTCCACCAAAAACCATATTCTCAGGGTGCCATTGGACGCCCAGTACAAAGCTATGCACATTGCTTTCAATCGCTTCAATAACCCCATCGCTTGCAACGCCACTCACTTTAAAAGGGGCTGGAACGTTACGATTGGCTTGGTGATGTCGACTGTTAACCTTGAAACGTTTAGACCCTGATAAACGATGTAATAATGTTCCTTCCGGGACGTCAATATAATGTGAACCATGTGGTTTGGGTGCACGTTGCTGATGTTGGAGTATATCTTCTTTGAATTGAGAATTTATATCTTGATACATATCGCCACCCACAGCAATATTCAATATCTGACATCCTCGACAAACAGCTAATATCGGCTTGTCGAGTGATAAAAACTTACGGATGAGTTTTAATTCAAAAGCGTCACGGCTTGGAATAATAATACCCAAATTTGGCAGGGGCTCTTCTCCAAAAAGTGTTGGATCAATGTCATCTCCACCTGTAAGATAAAGGCCATCTATCGACTCGGCAAGCTCCTCAATATCTTTGTCATCCTCAATGTAAGGTAACATGACAGGTATTCCCCCTGCCTGTAAAACCGCATGTGCATTATCAATAGACACCAAATAATCTTTACCTTCCAGTTCCATGTAGGAGGTAATTCCAATTATCGGTTTCAATTCTCACCCTTCTTTCTTTTCACGATTGCCAATACAAGAAAACCTATCAAGATATGTAGAAATCCGATCTGTCTGATAGTTGTTCAAAGAACCCATTCAATATACATCAAGTCAAAATAAGCAAAGTTTGTGTATTAATTAGCTTCTACCGTTTCTGGAAGATACTCTTTTGGTGTTCGAGTATCTTGTAATCAGCAGACAACTGTATGATCCCTTCTACTATCGTATCTTGAGGAGTAAAGTGATGGCATATCTTCATTGTATGCGGACATGTTGCATCAAACGCACAACGCTCTACAAAGGTCTGTCAGGAGGAGAGCCCAGAATTGGTAAGAGAGGAACGGAACGATCTTCATTCAATTAGACATCGATTTTAAAAGACCTAATATGTATGGTTGTTGTGGATTATAGACCCATAGAAAGTTTCCTTCCAGAATCATCTTCTTTAAGAACTGGCTCTTGTTTTGCATCATCAGTTTAGTTGCTTCAATCTCTAGCTATTACTTCGGGAGATGACGGATAAAGTTCTCATATGCAAAACCTTTCACCTGGTCTTCCGAATAATTTTTTAATAGTTCATTTACTAAATTCTGTTGCATAGAAGCGTTCTCTAAATTGACTATTTTTTTTGCAATCCCATCAAAATCAGAACCTAAACCAATATTTTTTTCTCCACCTAGAGAACAGAAATGATCAATATGTTCAATTAAATCACCAATTAATACGTTTTCCTTATCTTTAACGAACTCTGGAAAATACACCATATGAACCATTGCATCCTTTTCAAACATCGCTTTCGCCTGTTCATCTGATAAGTTTCGAACATGATTCCTGATAGCTTTTGCATTAGAATGACTGGCAACTGGATATTTAGCTACATCCAAGACATCCCAGAAAGCTTTCTCACATAAATGGGAAACATCTGTTAGCATCTTGTGCTCATTATTAAATGCAACGATTTCTTCTCCAAAGGAAGTAAGACCAGCACCACGCTTTTCTCCAGCACCATCAGCGGCTAAATTAGCGTTATTCCATGTCAGACCTACAGAACGGACTCCTAATTGATGTAAAATGGAAAGCTTTTGCAAATCATTTCCAATAGCATCAACTCCTTCAAGAGTTAGTAAAGCTCCAATCTCTCCTTCTTGTAAACTTTCAATATCTGACCAATCTTTTATCAGTTTCATCTCTGGATTATTGGCTAGTACATCTGTGTAAAAGTAATGAATTTGATCGAGGGCTACTTGAAATTTTTGGTCACTCTTAACAGTTGGATAAATAAAAACGGCAAATGCTTGTACTTTTACTTCTCCCTTCTGAAGTCTTTCCTTATTCGTATCAAGTTCATGTGCATTTTTAAATTTGAATTCTCCTTGTGACTCATAGAGTTTTAGTAATACATCACAATGTAAATCAATTACATTCAACACTCTCCACCCCTTTTTTCACAAGTACGAGTTTAACGAGATCTACACTTTTACCGTTATATAGTCGTAAAACTATTTTTACTTGAAGTATTTTTAATTATCTAATAATGTATAGTTTAAGACTTTTTTTGTCAATGTGACTTTCTATTCTAAAATGAAGTTAATCCTTTCTTTCTACCAGTGAAATATCTGATTTATCTTGTACTTTACACAAAAAAGCAAGTGCCTGAAGATAAACTTCAGGCACTTTTTTCTTATAAGGATAGATCGTTATGCTGACATGGCGAACGCTTTACACTCTTGTGCACAATGCAAACATACTTGACCACATAACTGAGATTGTTCATCTGGATGTTGTAAACAGTGACATCCACAAACTTCACAAATTTGAGCACATAAGGCGGCTATATGTTTTGAGAATACACTACAACGAGCTAGGTACTTGGCTGTTAATGTACATATATCGGCACAATCTCTAAGTAACCTTTGCTGCTCTACCCTCTGACTCGCCCCAGCCATTTGTGTAACATAATACTCCGTATATTCACATACAGCTTCACAATTCTGTACAGTATCTACAAGTGTGTGGTGAGACATATGGCTTGGATTCATATGATGTGACATGTTCTGTACTTCATTCGACATATGACTTGGATTCATATGATGAGACATGTTCTGTCCTTCATAGTGCGACATATTATTCTGACCAGCTTGCTGATACATCGCATCATTCATGTTATGCATGTAAAATTTCCCCATTGTTTAGTTTAATTAATACCTTTTCATCATATGTATGGAACCTACCGGGGATTGGGGAACTCCCCCATATTTTGGCGGTATTCCGTTTGAAGAATCTTCTCTTTAAAACATAAAAGCCAGTAACAATTTTTCAAAAATGGGTATGTTCACTTGTACTCACTTACCAAGTTAGTTTTTTGATAGTGTCTGCAGCAAATAAATAATCAAAGGACCTAACATGACGATAAACATCGCTGGAAATATAAATAACATCATCGGAAAAACCATTTTAACGGGCGCTTTCATCGCTTGCTCTCTTGCCCTTTGTGTTCTTTGCTCCCTTATTCGTCCTGTTAACGACCGAATAACCTTGGCCATTCCAACGCCTAACAAATCCGCCTGGATCAATGAAGTAATAATGCTTTGAAATTGATGAACAGGAACACGACTTCTTAAATCCGTAAAAGCTTCTCTTCTCGATTTCCCGAGTTTCATATCTTCTATTGTTTGTAAGAACTCCTCAGATAAGGGACCTTTTGTTTGGTTACATACTTTTAGCAGAGATGCATCTAGTCCCATGCCCGCTTCAATAGACAAATTCACCATGTCAAAAAAATCAGGCATCATTTTCTGAATCATTAATCGTCGTTTTTTTATAATGGCACTTAAGTAAAATGAAGGGTAATACATCCCAGTAGCTGCTATAATACCGGCTAACAGAAAACTTGAGATCAGAGTCGTGCCTAACCGCATCATCAAAAAGTTGAACATAACAAACAAGACAAATCCTAATACTAGTTGGAGAAAACGAAAGTCAGTAGATGAAAGCTTAAGTGGATATCCCGCTTCTCGTAATCGCTGTTCTAAATCTCTCTTTTTAGATACTGGCGTTTTCTGATCAATCATCTCTTTTAGTTTAGTGCTCATTTTAGTAATTAGAACTAAATTGTTTTTATTGTTTTTATTGCTTTCTTTTTTCTTCGTATTCTTCCCTACTTCTATCGAAAGGTACGTGGTGGCTCTTCTGGAAATAGCGATTTGTTTTTTAAATAGATGACTTAAAACACCACCAATGATGAGAATGAAAAAGAGTGTACTGAACAGAAAAAATAGAAAAGTGGTCATCGCTACACCTCAATTTGTACAATTTTATTGATAAAATACCAACCTAATACGATGCTAATGGATCCCATTATCACCATTGCCCAACCTAATGGATGTGAAAATAACAATTGAAAGTATTCTGGATTTACAAGCCGTATATATATAGCAAGCCCTATGGGTAAAAGTGTAATAATAACGGCTGACAATTTACCTTGTGCTGTTAGTGTTTTTACTTCATCTTGAACTCGTGATCGGTCAAAAATTGTTTCCTGCATGGTTTCTAACAAAAAAGCTAGGTTTCCACCTGATGTACGCTGGATAATCAGTGTATT
>JBFELW010000113.1:0-6786 GCA_041551995.1 Paenisporosarcina sp. | reverse complement strand
TCTCACTAGGATATATTTTATTAAGTTATTTTATTCACCCACTTTCCTTAATGGTTGGAATGCTTTTTATAGCAATTGGCGGATTAATTTATTTACCAACACTACAATCTATTACAGCAAACTCAATTCCACAACAAACTAGAGGAACACATTTATCAATTTTAGGATTGATAGGAGCTTTAGGAGGAATGTTATCTAGTTTGTTTATATGGGGGAGTAAATATATACCAGAAATAGGGATAACTATTATTTTTATCTTATTGGGAATTTTAATCATTTATAATTATAGTAAGGTCTATAGAGTCTATAAACATGCTAATAACAAAACGAACAATAAAGAAAATAAGATTAATGTGGCCAAACTTAAAACGGTGGAAGAGTAAAAAAAGAAATCATTGAATTGCATTTCACCCCACAATCTATCATACATTTATTAATAGAGCATATTAATAGAAGAAACAATGGGGAATGTGGTGAGTGATTAGTGAAAAAGGCAATAGTGATTGGGGCAAGTTCTGGTATTGGGAAAGAACTAGCGAAGGTATTATCAAAAGAAGGATATATAGTTGGATTGGTTGGTAGAAGAACAGCTAATCTACATGCACTTCAAAAAGATCTGGCCATTAAATCGCATATTAAGTGTATTGATGTCTCGAACACGAATGAAGCGAAGATCCTTCTAGAAGAACTGATCGAAGAAATGGAAGGAATAGACTTAATTATTATTAGCTCTGGTGTCGGACATCTTAATCCTTATTTGAACTTAGATTATGAAAAAGAGACAATTGACGTAAACGTTTCTGGCTTTGTTGTCATGTCTAATGTTGCGTATCAACATTTTGTCTCAAAAGGTTCTGGACATATAGTTGGGATTTCGTCAATTGGAGCTTTAATGGCGAATCCTATTGCACCTGCGTACAATGCTTCAAAAACCTTTGTTTCTAACTATCTAATGAGTATTCGTCAAAAGTTAAAGAAACAGAAGGTTGATATTTTAGTAACCGATGTGAAATGTGGATTTGTAGATACGAAGATGGCGAAAGGTGATAGAAACAAAATGTTTTGGATGGCTTCCCCTGAAAAGGCTGCAAAGCAAATATACAATAGTCTAAAAAAGAAAAGAAAGACAGTATACGTCTCTAAACGATGGCGTAGTATTGCTTGGTTATTAAAAATAAATTCACTCTCCAAGTGAACAAAAAATGCTTTCCTGTAAAAGAGGAAAGCACTTTCTCATACTAATATAAATACTCGTTGATAAGTACATTCCTTTCACACCTTGCATAGGATAATTTAATGAACTGTGAAGGGATTTGAAAAATGTATTATGTTCCAAATATGTATCAATACCAATGCCAATGCCCTTATTGTGTAGCTGCCCATATGTTTAACCAAGAAAGACAACAAGTTTATACAACATATCCTAATAGAGTAGAACATGCTAACAGCGTGCAGTCACATCTCTCTGGTAATGATGGTGGATTGCGGTTAAGTGATTATGGACCGAATCCATTTGCTATTAATATTAATGAGGCAACTAAGCAAAACAATACGTTCCGTACTGCTTTATGGACAGGTTCACATTTACAAATTACTTTAATGAGTCTCAATGTCGGAGAAGATATCGGTTTGGAAATTCATCCTAACCTAGATCAATTTGTACGTATTGAACAAGGACAGGGTATTGTTGAAATGGGCCAGAGTAAAGATAATTTAAACTTTAAAAGATATGTCTATGATGACTCTGCAATCGTGATACCAGCTGGCTACTGGCACAATCTAACAAACACAGGAAACATCCCATTAAAACTTTACTCCATATATACTCCTCCCAACCATCCATTTGGTACTGTCCAACGAACAAAAGCAGAAGCATTAGCTGCAGAAGAAGGCCACAGTCACGGCAATGGTAATACTGTTATTTCTGGGAAAACTCCAGATGAATGGATACAGTACACGGACTTTCTTGTAAATGAAGGATTAGAGGATGTCAAAAGAGGAATAAATTCTACACACATACTTCAAGAATTCATTCTAATGGGAGTACTTGTTGGTAAAGGGTATTCTCCTGAAAAAGCTTACGAGATGGTGGAAGAATGGGAACGGACAGGAGAATCCAAAATTCTTCAACAAAGTAAGCGTATGTAAAGAGTAAAGAATGAAGGTAGTATGTCATGAATAATCATTTACTAAATAGACATGTGTAGGTGAATATGTAAATAATTATACTGTAACTATAGGAGCGTTGATCCATAAAGGATTAACGCTCCTGTTTGTTGAATATTGTATTATAAAGGCAGTAGTCTAAGAAGGAAATCACATATAATAATAAGGGGAACTTAATTTGGTATTATTGGACAAGTCACATATAACTGAGTTAGATGAAATAGTGAATCTGGATAGAGAAATAATTGGTAGTGATAGAAGACAGGTATACATAAAAAAAGCAATTGAAGATGACAGATGTATTGTTGTTAAAAATGAATGCTCGATAGTCGGATTTTTAATATTTACTACGGATTTTTTTGAGTGTAGCTTTATTTCCTTGATAGTCATTAAACCGACTGAGAGACGAAAAGGTTATGCAACATCTCTAATAAAGTATCTTCTAAGCGTGTCACCGACTAAGAAAATATTCTCTTCAACCAATCAATCAAATAATAAAATGCAAAAAGTTTTTAAAGCAACTGGATTTATACAAAGTGGATTTGTTGAAAATTTAGACGAAGGAGATCCTGAGATCATTTATTTTATACATAAGTAACTTAGAGATATCGAAGTAATTAATATTCTAGATTTAAATCGTGCATTAAAGGAGATTACAATGACTACTCATTTTATAAAATTAACTGAACCTACCCCAATCCATGTAGAAACTATTAACCGTTGGGAGAATGACTCAATATTAATTCCATTGACTCGCCCTAGCAGAAACCAAGCAGAATTGGAACGCCGGCATAACATGACCCTGAATGATTTAAAAAAACGCTTAGAAAACCATCACATATACCTTATATATGTGGACAATCAGTTAGTAGGGGAAATGAATTACATGGTTGATCCACCCCATCTCTTTAATAAAGAATCTGGTACTGCTTGGATTGGAATTACAATTGGTGAATCAGTAGGACGAGGAAAAGGAATTGGCAAATTAGCAATTCACTATTTAGAGGAACAAATTAAAAAGCAGGGGTATAAGCGTATTGAGTTAGGCGTATTTGAATTTAACCAACAGGCACATAAGCTCTATCAGAAGATGGGCTATGAGGAAATCGGAAGGATTGAAAGTTTCACATTCTGGCAAGAAAAAATGTGGACTGATATTCGAATGGAGAAGTATTTATAAAGCGAGACTCAAGGGGAGAGAAACCAATGAAATTAGGCACTCCTATAGCAATAGGAAACACAGCAAAAATCTATCTTTATGAAAACAGGATTATCAAAGTTTTCAATGATTTTTTGCCTGAATCTGAATCTTTATATGAAGCAAATAAACAAAAGTATGCCTTTTCATGTGGACTCTCTGTCCCTAAAGTATTTGATGTAACATCCATAGATGGAAAACAAGCAATAATAATGGAGTATGTTAAGGGAAGAACATTAGGTGATATTCTAACAGGTCATATGGATGAAATAGAATACTACATGAATATCTCCATCGATATACAACAACAAATTCATATGATAGTTGCAGATTCTTTTGAATCGATGTCTGTGAAATTAAGCCGTCAAATTGAATCAGCCCAACAATTAGATAAAAGACAGACATCCGCTTTACTAAAAAGATTAAATTCAATGACATATGAAAAAAGGTTATGCCATGGAGATTTTCATTTGTTTAATTTAATTATGTCGGATAATAACAAAGTAACAATTATAGATTGGGTGGATTCCAGTGCAGGGGATATATGTGCCGATGTCTATCGCACTTACCTTTTGTATACACAGTTCTCAAAAGAATTAGCAGAAATATATTTACGACTCTATTGTAAGAAAAGTGGTTTATCTAAAGATGATATTCTTCAATGGGCTCCAATTATCGCAGGAGCAAGATTATCAGAGAATGTATCATCAGAAAAAAATGAGCGACTGTTGAAGATTGTTAATCAATACTATCCAACATAACGTGCCAGATAAATAATAGGGAAAATCCTTTGAATAACCATTACAAGTGTTCTGTGGATGTTAATTTAGATGGTGGGAACGTTAAAATAATCATATCGGGAGAAGACCAAACATTCAGTTTTATATCTGGCGTAGGCTGTATAGGATTGCCTCAATTTTCCGGAGTGTTTTCTGATTTTTATAGAGGAAAATCGGGTAAAGCACGATTAGATAACTACGGAATTTTTAATATTCGATGACCGGGCTCACCCTCTAAACAAAGATGTAGTAAAGGATTATAATGAATTTTCATCTTTAATAACGACTAAACGTAAATCAGTTTTTACCTATTTGGTAGAGGAGCGGAAACTATGAAGAAATTAGTATTACTTTTCATATTATTTATGCTTATCTTTACATCGTCTGTTCAAGCACTTAGTTGGGCTTATTCCTTTGTTGTCTGGAATGGAAATGTGTATGAAGTGACAAAGGAAAAAGTATTAGAAAAAGAAATTGGAGAGAGTATTGGAGAAGTAAAAACAACACCCAATGATATGACTGGAAATTACTATGGAGATGCTTCAAATGTTTATCCAAAAGGTACAAAATATTACGAAATTAATAATGTATCAACTGATATAGCAATTGCTGTTGAAGTAGATGAAAAAATGTATCAAAAAGCAACTTTTATCCGTGAAGCTCCTTTTCATTGGATGGATACTTTACCGTTCCTTGTTCTACTAGTATTGACCATCATCATAGTAATAGATTTAAGAAGACTCAAAAAATAGTGTTTATGTATATGTTAATCACAATAAAGTATAATTCCAGGTCTTTCTAGTGATCAGTTTTGAATAATTCGCAGCTAATTACTCATCCTATACAACAGGAGATGTGATCAATTATGCGAAATAAATTTATTTTACTTGGAACTGCACTAATAGCGTTACTTTTTATTTCATTTCATTCAACACCAACAGAGTACTTAACTTCTGCTCATGCAAAACAAGAAATTCCGACATACGCTAAGTGGGGTATGCTCGCAATGAAGGAGACACAAACAAAATATCCTGATGCGGAGATTATTGACTATCTGTACGAAGGAAGCGAATTGAAAGATGATTCAACCATCGAAAAGTTTAAACTATGGTTAAAAGAACCTGACAAAGAATTCGGCGTATTGGTAAGAATTGAATTTACTACAGAAACTGAAAAAGTGGTCAATATCACTTTTGAAGAAACATCTAAATGAGGTATCACTGTTTTGATGGTAACAATATTATTGAAAAAGGCGTCCTCTTAAGACAAGGATGCCTTTTTTTGTTTGAATTCATTCATTATTGGCTTACGACTATTACGCTGCATAACGAAACCTGTACATTAGATTTTCGTCAATACTTGAAAAGGAGTGAATCTAATGAGTTTTGTTATCTTATTTATCACTATCGTAGTAATTCTTGTACTTGTAAATTATCTAGTAAACCAATCATTCAAACATAGTTGGGGGAAGCTGGTTTGGACAGGATCACTGTTTATTCTCCTAATCACGCCTTTCGTTTTCTTTTTTTCACTTGCTGTTATCGGTACATATGAAAAAAGCGGGTTTGCCGGAGCATTTGCTGCTCTATCGATGGGTGGTTTAGTTCTTGTAAATGGCATCATCTTGATAATCTACGGATTAATTAGAAGAAAGAAACAAGATAATAGAAAAGTGGTTACATAATTTATAAAACGTATAAAACGCTGATTAAGGTTAGGTGTTTCCCTTGCTTTTATTGTTCACAGAATATTCTTTATTCATAAGGATCAAATGGATATTATTGGTATAATATAAAAGAGGGAGATGATGGAATTGAAAAAGTATGTACTGATTATTTTTACACTGTTACTAACTGCTTGTTCCTCAGAGGCTGCTTCGAATGAAATGAAAACAATTACAGACAAGGATACAAAATTAGAAGTGGAATTGGTAGAACCTCTTGAAAATTCAATTTTATTGGAATGGGATTACGACAATATGGATAGAGGTGACCATGATTATGAAACATTGGCTCATCCCCGTTTAGTCGTCGATCTTGATGACGAAGAAATGAGACGAGGTGACGTTATTTATTTCAAATCACCCGAATTCACGATAGAAAGTAATCCTGATTTCAATATGCCCGAGTATTACATTTCAAGAGTAGTTGGGCTAGAGGGTGAAACCGTAGAGATTAAAAAGGGTCAAGTATTTATTGATGGGAAGAAACTAGATACTTTTTACTCTAAAGCATTGAGTAGAGGCCGCAATGATGAAGAATTTTTCAAAGAATCCAACCCGGCCACTAGAGCTTCCGATGAACATTGGAAAGAATATTTTGCAACGTCTATGGATCCTGTAAAAGTGGAAGAAAACACTGTATTTGTCTTGGGAGATAACTGGTGGAGAAGTGCCGATAGTAGATATTTCGGGATCTTACCAATGGAAAATGTAGAGGGAAAAGTATTAGGGTATAAAAAATAGGCTTTGTTAAAGGAAAAGGTTGATTAATCGTTAATGAATGTGGAGAATGAGTTTCCCTATATAATTTCTTACTGGATATTTATGTTAAAAAATATTTAAGAGTGTGAAAGTGTTCACTTAAACTAACGCAGCAGCGCGACAAGTTTTGTTATAAACACTAATGTGTGAAAAAACAAGGG
>JBFELW010000112.1:0-6798 GCA_041551995.1 Paenisporosarcina sp. | reverse complement strand
TAACTAAAATGTTCCTGTAACTCCGCAGCTAGCTGTACAATGTCTCCTTCTTGTAAAGAAAATAGGTCAGAGGAAGTTAAAGTGGAAGCTGTAGTGGATTCAGTCATTGATGATTCAACAGCAATCGTATCATTGACTTGTATGTGAAATTTGGAAGGTGAACAAGTGATTACATTCGAGTTCAATACAACTTTATAGGTAATTTGATAAATTCCTGCTTTTAATACTTTCAAACCATTGTTAAGTAATTCAACTTCTTGTAATGGACCTGGAAAAATAAATTTTACGAAACCAGATGCTGTACTCTCTGAATTACGAATGGCAAAACCATAAGCAGATTCTAACGTGCCTGCTCCAGGAGGTCCAGGATATCCCCGTTCTCCTTGAGGTCCTTGATCTCCCTTTGGCCCTGTCATCCCATCTTTACCAGGTGGTCCAGGGGGTCCTTGATCTCCTTTGGGTCCTGTGAGTCCTCGTTCTCCTTGAGGACCGGGAGTCCCATTTTTGCCTGGAGGTCCAGGTGGTCCTTGATCTCCTTTGGGTCCTGTGAATCCTTGTTCTCCTTGAGGACCAGGAGTTCCATTTTTGCCTGGTGGTCCGAGAAGACCTTGCTCTCCTTGAGGACCTCGAGTACCAGGAATTCCTGGAGGTCCTTGATCCCCTTTAGATCCTTCGAAACCTTGTAGACCTATAGGTCCTTGAATACCTTGTTGACCTTTAGGTCCAGGAGAGCCTTGATCTCCTTTAGGTCCAGCTGGCCCTTGGTAACCACGAGGGCCTTTGTGGCCGCGTTTATGTTGACAGCTATTATTTCCATTGCATTTAGGACAGCGATCCATCATTTTTCTCCTTTCTTTCAATTGTCCAGTGGTGATTTTCATATTTCTTAGTTACGAATGTTTAGGGGAATATTTAAGAGACTTCCTCCCGAGCTAGATTGGATAGAGATAGATCTGGTCTCGTCGGGTTGCTCGTTAGAATCTTCCACTCGATACTCCCAATTCCCAAGTGCATCAACGGGCACTTGAGTTAGAAGAGAGCCGGTAAGCGTATTCCCAATATAGATAGAAATGAGAACTTCAGCTCCAACTAAGTTAGATAACCCGCTTATTCGCCATTCTAAATCCCGCGTACGAAATTCTGCTCTAGTGACCGTTAAGTTTTCCAAAAGAGACACGACCTCAACAGTTTCAGATGAAGAGCCTCCAGGGCCTTGAACTGTTAATTGAAAGGTAAGTGTTGCAGGTTGTGTAGGGAAGGTAAATGTAGCTGTTGGACTCGTAGCATTGTTTAATGTGACAGGTACACCTGACACCTGTTCCCATTGGAAGCTGGTTACTTCTCCGGTTGCGCTTCCTTCTAATTGAACAATTGTGCCTTGTTGAACCGTTTGGTTACCACCGGCATTTGCGATAGGTGCGGGTATAAATTCTAAAACGTTTACACTAACTGTTGCGGTTGAAGGTCCTCCTACCCCACCAACAGTTAGTTCAAATACGAGAGTCCCTGGAGTATTAGGTGCAGTGAAAGTTGGTGTAGCTGTATTCGCTTCTAGTAGAGTTACTGGCGTTCCTGACAGTTGAATCCAACTATAAGATGAAATGGAACCTGTCGAGGTAGTACCGTTAAGCGTAGCTGTGGAATCTATAATAACTGTTTGGTCTTCTCCGGCATTAGCGGATACAGGAATGGGACCATCTGCAGAACCTGTTACTGCTACAGAAATGGTTCTATGTCCTCCTACAGATGAGGTAATGGTTATATGGGCTGGAGAAAATGGTAGGTTAGTTGTGCTACTACCGCTTGAAGGGATCTGTATAACACCAGCCCCGAAGTCTTCAGTTGATAAAACGGGGGAACCAATGGAATCACTAGATGAAGCATCAATTCTCAAAATCTGTGTATCTGTGTTATAGGTCGCCGAGGCGGTAATGAAATCGATTGGTATGACATCTTTTCGACTGATCGGATTATCAGACGTATTTCTAACTGTAATAGTAGCAGGAGGTCGATTACCTTCAAATTGAACTCGAGCAAAGTAATGGCCATTCAGACCTTCTAGTAATGTGGTGGCAACCCCGCTACCTGCCACGCTAATCGTTTGAGTTGTATCATCTGAAGTTGCGAATACATCTAGAAATCCACCCGAATTTTCGGTTTGTGTATAAGTAGCTCTGTCTACATTTACACCTGAAATCGTTGATATTGTTCCTAAGACCCTGAAAAGTCTTGTTTCAATCGTGTTGTCTGCATCAAAGTTAGGATTGGTTGATTGATCTGGAGAACCGATACCGATCCCAGGACCTTCAATTCGAAAATAATTTTGAGGTTGATCGAAGTTATCTAATAATAGGCTACCTATAATAGGGTGTTCTACTGCAGGGTCGCCAATATAACCTTCTGGGGCATTAGGTGCTACACTTGGATCCCATTTCAGAAAGGGGTGAACACGACTATTTAGTGCAAGTTGAAACTCGCCATCACCGTTCAACCCACCAATATCCTCTGTAAAGTTAATTTCTCCAAAGCCTTCTCCATCTGGTTCCGCATTGAATGTGTCCACGCCATATGGGTGTGTAACGGTATATTGGACATTCGGTTGTAAGCCAGATACACGAATACGTACCCTCCCAAACACAATTTGATCACCTATTTTAGGAACTTCAGTAACAAATGCAGCTTCTAATGCCAATACAAGTCGAGCTCTTTCACCAGTACCGGTTATCATTCCTGCTTCAACTTGGGTATAAAAGGCCTCCGATGGATAATTGTCAGGAAAAGAAACGGGTTGTAATGGGTCTGGTAAATCAGCAGCTGTGATGCCGGAAAATGGGTCGTTAGGGTTCACGTTCAGTTGAAGACGTAAACCATTTTCATCTTTATACCACACGGGAAATCCATCAAATGCATTAATGGGTCCAACTTTCATGAAATATTCAATACCTCCTTCGTTATCTTTCAGTTAACTACTCGGTCCATTTCTATAGAAGATGAATACCATGAAAAGTATTATTTCATGAATTCATTCTGCTCCTCCATGTGTCTATATTTTCCATCATTAGAGTTAACCTGATAGTAGTATATGAACAAGTTATAGAAGAAAAGTAGGCTTGGTGTCTCATTACGCCTCTTATATAAAAGGAAGCTTATTCTGTGTATAAAAGGACAAGTTTCAATGGCTTTACTATCTACATAATCTATGTGGAGGTGGTGCTATGGCTAACATGACCATATTGCTTTTGATTTACGTAGATGTATGGATAGCTTTAGGCTTATATGCTTACTTACGTAAAAAGAAAAAGTTGATTGGGTTTCAATTGGGGATGAATATTAGCATTGTGATGGGGGGGATGATTGCCCTGCTGTCAGGCGTGTTACTTATTCAACAATTTCCCTTCCATTTTACTTGGATCACCATTATCTCAACTTTTACGGGAATGATGACTGGAGCATTCTATGGCATTTTATTTGATTACCAGACTTTTGTGACAGGGTTAACCAATGGAATTGTGGTTGGCGTTATGTCTCCAATGATCGGAACGGTTATTGATATGCCGTTCATTTTTATCTGTTTCATTCACGTGTTTTTTATTTTAATTTTATTCATTATGATTACTTCAATTAAAAGGTCGTGACCAACGCCTTGCTACTTATTCTATTTCTATGCTTTTGGAGCTTGATTGACTTAACAACGATTTACAGGCTGTTTAAAAAGAAACAATTGTTATTTGATGATCGATTTACCAAGACCATGTGCATGGCCATTACCATGACTTCCTCATTTGCCTTTGCCTTGTATCTTGAACTATTGCTTCCTCCAAACCAAAAGCTGTTCTACCTCCTTCCTATTCTTGTTGGCTTATTCATTGGGTATAGATTCGGGGCAATAATCAAAGCGCCGGCCACTCTAAATGGTATTTATAATGGGACATGGGGAGGGATAATGGGGATGATGTTTGGTTCTGTCCTACAAAATCCTGCTCTATGTAACATCCCCATTGATTCACAGGCAACGATTACAACAAATATTTATACCCTTACCATTTTTATCGCTTGCCTCCATGCACTTACTTGTCACGTCATTCGATATTCGTTTAAAGCATAAATTCAAAGGCGATAGAAGGGATTTGGAAATGAAAGCATTTGTAGCGGTCATTCTAGTAGTTATTGGGTTTATGGCTATATACATCTTTTTGCCTCAATCAATTGATTTGCCGAAAATGGGTGCTGTGAAAGAGTGGAGACTGGTTGACTCCAGTGGAGATGACATTCCAAACTTAGGGAAACCAAAACTAGTTACATTCTTCTATACAAACTGCCCCGATATTTGTCCCACAACAACACTAGACTTAAAAGATTTACAGCAAATAATGAAAGAAAAAGGGGTATCAGAAGACCAGTATCTCATTGTATCTGTGACACTAGATCCTACCTTTGATACCAATGAAAGGATCCAACGATACAAAAGTGCTTTTAACATCTCAAGCTCTAACTGGTTGTTTTTAAGAGGATCCGAAGAAGTGACAAAAGAATTCACTCAATACTTTACCTTTGCTTATGATATAAATGAAGACGGTTTTATTACTCATTCCACGTCTATGTATCTAGTAGATCAGAATGACCAAATAAGAGCCCACCATGATATGGCTATAGGTGATAAACGTGTAAATAGTGAAGTGATTGCTAGTCATTTACTTCAGTTACTAGAAAACGTCTCAGAAGAATAATTTTAGTAATAGAAATGCCTATACGAAATCTACTATTTTTCATAAGTTAGGGGAGAGCAATTGTTTGGAGGAATTCAAAAATGCATAGTGATTCAATGGATAAACAAACTAAAAATCAAGCAGTAAATTCAACGTCCTTTCCATCCCCAACGAGTGCGGTTTCTTCGGAAGAAACCAGGATTTTAACAGAATATATGAATCAGAAAAATCTGTTCCAAATTACAAATCAAGATGAATCTCGTCGAAAACCACTTATACTAAAACAATTTTTTAAAATGAAACGGAATCAACAAGTGGTTGTTTCTTCTGTTGTTGAAGATGATAAACCCATAACAATAGAGGGGAAAGTAGCTTCTATTGGTAGAGACTTTGTTACGATAACGGATTTACAAAAAAGGACTTGGATTCCCTATACAGCTATTGATTCTGCAACCATCCCCTTCGGTTTTCCTTCCTATTCCAACACCCACCAACATTTCATTTATGATAACCAATTACAACAAAAACTTGTTCTACAGTTCGGAGAAACAGTTATAAAAAAAGAAGCACTTAAACAGCAATTTTTTGAAGAAACTTTACAAACAAATCTCAATTCATGGGGAGGTACGTGGGTCGAAGTGAAAACAGCTGACAACGTTGTCTACGGGAAAATTTTAAAAACAACGCAACATGAGCTGGTTCTTACACCTTTAAAGAAGGAGGTGATCATTCCGCTTCACGACATTCGGAATGTTTCTACACTAGGGTTTCTTCAATTATGGGGAAATTTAATTAAATCTAAGTTTAATAAATAAAAGGAGGTTATAGGATCGATGGAAAAAGAAGACAACTTATTTATAGAGTTACGAAAGCTAGTAGGAGAAGAAATCCTCGTGATTACACGGTCAGTACAACTTAATTTGTTAGGTCAGGTATTTCGACCCGTCTTCGCTGGAACCATTTCCGAAGTGCACCAAGGGCATCTGACGTTGTCACCAGCCATTATTAAAATGGTGAATGCCCCGTTTTATATCTCGCCTTTTCCACTTAGTATTCCATTTGAGCAAATTGTATCTTACTCACTGGAAGTACCTAGTGACGAGGTGTTCCCATTATCTTAATGAAGGAGGTAAAATTAAATGAATGAATTAAATACACATGGACCGATTAATGACCAAAGAGAAGAAGCCCTAATGAATTATTTTAATCGAAACATTGGGCGAAGAATATTTATACTTACCGAAGCCTTTCCTTTTATGTTTATTGGAAAGATTAAAGGCATGGTAGGAGATTTAGTGGTACTTGATGTTGAAACAACGTCCGTCCCAGCTTTAGAAGGGAAAGTATGGAATGTGCATCTTGATTCCATAGATGTATTTTATATTGAAACAGGCATTGGGGTAAAAATCCCTCATTTAAAAGAGAGTACAGCAGATGATGTCACATGATTAGAAAGTATCATGTAATAGCTATTCCAATCAGAATCGTATTAAATACCTTTGGGGATTACAACCCGAATGGAATGATGTATGTATTAAAAGAAAATGAACAAAAAATAAAGGATTTAGTGAAGAAAAACCCTTTCTCTCCTGTAGAGCTTGTTCGTCCGCTTGTCATCCGGGCAAATGAAGGCGATACAGTTGAAATTCTATTTGAAAATAAACTCGACTTTCATACAGGCATGCATTTTCAAAATGCCGAGTACGATGTATGCCAATCTGATGGAGCGAACGTTGGATTAAACGAAGATAGTACAGTTGCTCCCTGTGACTCTATTTTGTATCGTATTCATGCCATCAAAGAAGGGACGTTTCTCTTTACCGATTTAGGCAATCCTGCAAGTGGTGAAAAAGGGTCAAATTCAAATGGGTTATTAGGATCGTTATTTGTGGAGAGACGATTTTCCTGGTGGACCGATCCTGAGACAGGAAAGACGATGAATAGTGGCGTATATGCAGATGTTCACCATCCTTTGCTACCTTCGTTTCGGGAGTACGCATGGATCTTCCATGATGAAATGGAAGTAAATGATTTAACAGGAAATCGCCCTATCAATCATTTAACGAACCAGGAAGAGGAATCATTTCACGGG
>JBFELW010000111.1:0-6812 GCA_041551995.1 Paenisporosarcina sp. | reverse complement strand
TCCCGCTTCTATATAACTTCTTATCAATTTCCACTCTTGATTGTTTACCTTCTTGAATGTGTTAAAAAAGAGGTTTGCTGTGTCCATGCGCCTGCCATTGATCACTATTGTGGCTGAAATGATAACCAGGTACTCTTTTTCCCGTAAGAGGGTACTTGATAACTCGTTTAATTCCCAAACCGCTTCGTTCTCCTTAACAAATTGAAACCCTTGCTCCCAACCCTTAATAGATTCTTGGTAACCAAAATCCATAATTTCCCCATTCGTAATTTCTCTTGCTTGATATTCTGGGGATAGCAAGTTCTCCATTTCGTTTAAAGAAGAATTTCTCCAACTGTTTAAAAAATTATCGAGGAAATCTCTGAAAGTAGTGTTCATAATTACTCCTCCATCTCGTTTGGCTCTTGCTACAGTTATCTTTCTTTCCCCTATTCTTTATTCGCCACCTAAACCATCTTTCCTTTTTAACCTATTAAAATACAACTTTTAGAAGGATTTTTCTTTAAACTAAACGAATACATAGTATAGAAGAAAGTTGAACTGGGGGAGAAATGATGATTGATAGAATCGGTCCTTCGTTCGTCATGTTCTCACTTGCGCATATCGCAGCAGTTGTTGGGTTATGTATTTTAATTTTAGTTCTTTTCATAATGAAAAAGAAATGGTCATTCCAATCTATTCACTCAAGACGACTAGAACGTCTTTTTGCTTTGTCCTTGTTAGTGATGGAAGTCTCTTATCATGTATGGCTGTTGCAGACAGGGAGATGGAGTCTTGCTACCTCACTGCCTTTGGAATTGTGTAGCATCAGTTTAGTGTTAACCATCATCCTTCTTTGGACTGGCAATAAGCATGTCTATGATTTAGTTTTTTATGCAGGGATTGGTGGTGCCATCCAGGCAATTGCAACTCCGGTATTGGACTTAAGCTTCCCACATTTCAGATACTTTCACTTTTTTTACACACATGTCGGAATTGTCTTAACCGCTCTATATTTTACATGGGTGAAAGGGTACCGACCTACTTTTAAAGGAATCCTTAAAACGATGATTGTATTAAATATACTGTTGCCCATCATATTTGCCATTAATGTCTTTAGCGAAGGAAACTATATGTTTTTACGAACTAAGCCGAGGAATGGAAGCCTGCTCGATTTTCTAGGTCCATACCCGTGGTACATTTTATCTCTTGAATTCGTAGCATTTAGTATATTTGTTTGTTTATGGTTGATTTTTAGAAAGAAGAAAGATGAAAGATGAAAGCACGGAAAAGATCGGATGAACAAGCGTATCCGCACGATAACAAGGATTCGTTTGGGAGACGCTATCTACATAAAGAGAGGTATTTACAGCTGCAAGGACAGTGAAACATGGATAATTCGTGATCAGTTACATGAGCTTATAAAGTTACTTAGTAAATAAAAATATTTATTCAGAATTTTAAGTCCATATTTTTGGCAATGTGGTATAATTTTGATATTCATAGTTAAGTAGGTGCAAGAAATGAAAAAGTACATGATCTATGACATATTCCTATTTGTCACTAGCGTAGTTATTGGTCTACTATTTTTACCATTAGAGGTTGATGTATTTAAATACGTGATTGTGTTAAGCATCTACCTTCTATTTTCCGCTGTTTATTCGAATCTTAGAATTACATATAAAACCGGGAATGTTAGTTATGATCACGGTATGACATATAGTCAATCTTTCGCTCTTTTTGCGGGACCGTTTGGACTTTTAATTTTTGAATTTGCTCATCGTTTCACCGTTTATTTTCAGAGAAAATATGCGAAAACAGCTGATGAAGATGAACTTACCGATACGTTATATAATGTTGGTGCACACGTAATCATCAATACCATTGGGTTCATTCTCTTTTTTGCCCTCTATCCTTACGCACAAGACATTCCTTTTGGCTATTTCATGCTTTTCTTTTTCACGGCAGTTGTCATACAAATCCTATCGTATAGCTTAATATTAATTGCTATAGCCACTACTGGAAATCTACATTCTTGGACTCAAGTTGTACAGTTTTTGAAAACGAAAAGTATTCTTGACATTGGTAAAAATGCATTAACTAATGGTCTATTATTTTATTTCCTTTTAGAAAATCAATGGGAAATGTTAATTGTCTTGTTTATCTTAAACTACATGGTAAATAAGTCGTTCCTATCGAAGCAAGAAAGAATTCAAAATGAATTAGAACGAGATCGATTTCGCGAAATGGCTTATACCGATTTTATGACAGGCTTATCAAACCGAGCTATGATGGATAAAGAGATGGACAGTATTAATGGAACCAATGAAGCGTTAGCTATTGTGGTTGCTGATATTGATGAGTTTAAGAAAATTAATGACAGCTATAATCATGCCATTGGCGATATCGTCATCCAACATTTCGCCAATACATTGAAGTCTCATACGAATGATCAAGATTGTGTGTTTAGAAGTGGCGGAGAAGAATTCACACTATTTTTGCGAGGACGGAGCTATGCGGAATGTGTAGAATTCCTTGAATCGTTGAGAATGCATGTAAGTGTTCACCCTGTGGAAGTCGAATTTAATGAAGCTAAAACTTCTATTTCCTATACCGTATCGTTTGGTCTGTATTTTAATAATATGAGTCAGGACCTCAAGATGGAGCGTGCTTATATATACGCAGACCAACTTTTACTTGAAGCAAAAGGACTTGGGCGTAACCGTCTTGTTATAGAAAATGGGCAAGAATCGAATGAGTAAAAAAATGACCATCTCCTTAATTTAAGGAGATGGTTTTCTGATTTGTCACATATACTATTATTGACTTCATATGGTTTACCCCCTAAACTAATAATATTGGTTTAGGGGGTAAACTATTGTGGATAAACGAATTCAAGAAGCCGTTGAACTATTTGAAGAAGTACTAATCTATGGAACGGAACGCGTTTTAAAAAGTGTGGAAGATCCATTGTGGAAAGAATACTCACCTGAACAAATTCAAGTGTTGAAAATGATTGGGAAAGAAGAAACGCTAACTGCAGGTCGACTTGCCAATCTGCAAGGAGTTCACAAGAGTGCGGTGTCGAATCGATTAAAAAAATTACTAGATAGAGAGTTAGTGATTGTTAAGCCCGCTGCCGACAAAAGAGAAAAGTTATTAGCACTAACAGATCAGGGAAAAGCCGTTGTTGAGCAGTCGAATGCCGTACTTCATGAGTATATTGGGATGTTATTGTCTGACCAAGTAAATGACCAAGAGATTGACCAGTTTCTAGTGACGTTTCGTAAGTTAAAAGAAATTTTGAAAATGAATGGAGTTTAAATCATGCGTACAGTATTAAAATTAAAATGGCCAATTACCATTGGGTTAATAACGTTAACTATTGCTTTATTCTTTATGGCACCAAATTTAACAGAACAAGCAGAGGAAGCGGGCTCGTTTCAATTATCTGAAGATGCTTCTTCTCAACAAGCAGCTCGTATGTTAGAAAATGCAGGAGAGAGTGACCAAACGATTTCGGTCGTAATAGAACTTGAACAAGCCTTATCGGAAAATGATAGAGGCCAATTGAGTGCCATGGTTACAGAAATCGAAGCCTTAGGGGATAACGTAACGAGTGTATTAAACCCTGTGGAAAATGAAGAGATTGAAAGTCAGCTAGTTTCTAAAGATGAAAAAACAGTTCTTATCCCCATTACGGTGGCTGGTACAGATGAAGAAGTGAATGGAATTGTCGATGAAATTCGTTCAACGATCCTTCCTTCTGACATGGCGGCCTACGTAACGGGTGAGGCAGTGATCAATAATGATGTGAATAAAAGTGCGCAAGAAGGTTTAAAACGAACAGAGATTATTACAGTCCTTTTAATCTTTGGCTTATTACTTGCCGTTTTCCGTTCCATCGTAACACCGTTTGTTCCTTTAATTGCAGTCGGAATTACGTATTTATTAAGCCAATCATTGGTAGCATTTTTTATTGAATGGTTTGGGTTTCCAGTATCGAACTATACGCAAATATTCTTAGTGGCTATTTTATTCGGAATTGGAACAGACTACTGTATTTTGCTGTTAAGTCGTTATAAAGAGGAATTATCTGCAGGTCACGAAGTGAGAGAGGCCATTGTAAATACATACAAGACAGCCGGTCGCACACTGCTCATTAGTGGGATTGCCGTATTCGTTGGATTCTTTGCCATTGGTTTTGCCGACTTCCCTATATTTAAATCAGCGGTAGCAGTAGCTGTTGGAATTGCCGTTTTATTACTTGTTTTATTTACGATTGTTCCTGTGTTTATGTTGTTGCTAAAAGAAAAATTATTCTGGCCATCAAAAAAATCAGCAGCACATCACGACAGTAAATTATGGGTATGGATGAGCAAATTATCTGTTAATCGCCCAGTACTATCTATGTTAGTGGTAGCAATCATTACGGTTCCATTGTTGCTGACGTACGATAACTCATTGTCATTTAATACAGTGGATGAAATTGGTGATAACTATGAATCTGTAAAAGGATTACGTGCGATTGAAAATGGATTTGGAAAAGGAGATTCACTTCCTGTCCAAGTGGTTATAGAATCAGATGAAAACATTGTAAACGAGGAAATGATTCCTTATGTAGAACGTTTAAGTCAGCGTTTTGAACAAATTGAAGGCGTAGATAAGATTCGCACGGTCACACGTCCTACTGGAGAAATCATTGAAGATTTATATGTTGATCGACAACTTGGTTTACTAGCTGATGGATTAGCTGAAGCTCGTGACGGCTTAACGGAAATTGGATCAGGACTCGAGCAAATACAAGGTGGTTTAGCTGGTGCAGGTGAAGGTGGTGGCCTGGGTGAAGTTGCGACCGGCCTAGGACAATTAAACGAACAATTAACCCAAACGACACAAGGCCTACAGCAAACTGGAAATGTCCAACAAACGGTCGGTGCTTTAACAGCAATAGGCCAGCAGCTTGGTCAAATCCAACAAGGCCTTGCACAAGCGGGCAGTGGGAATGAAGGCTTGTCTCAATTAACAGAAGGGCTTGTCGCTTCCAACGAAGGCCTTACGCAAATTGCGGAAGGATTAACCGATATTATTGATATCATGAACGCCATGAGTGATAGCAACAGTGTGCGGGATACAGGTTTATTCATCCCTGAGGGTACACTTGAAAATGAAGAGTTCGCTCAGGTATTGGAGCGGTATACATTTGCAGATGGTCATGGGCTTAAAATGGAAGTGGTTCTTTCAGACGATCCTTATTCACCTGAAGCGATAGATACAGTACACCGCTTAAAGAATGCGGTTGCTTCTGAAGTGAAAGGAACACCATTTGAAGATGCTGAGATTGCATTTGGGGGTATTTCTAGTGTGAACAGTGATTTAGCTGACATATCATCAAGCGATTTTTCTAAAACAGTGATGATCATGCTGATTACCTTATTTGTTGTGTTAGCTATCATGTTCCGGTCGTTGATTATGCCGTTGTTCATGATTGGTTCGTTACTACTTACCTATTTCACATCCATTGCCATTGCTGAGTTGATTTTTGAAAATTTACTTGGTTATGATGGAATCAGCTGGGCAGTTCCATTCTTCGGATTTGTTATGTTAGTCGCCCTTGGTGTCGACTATTCTATTTTCTTGCTTGATCGATTCCGAGAAGAAGCCGAAAGTGGATTAACGGTTCGTGATGCTATGCGTATATCGATGGCGAAAATGGGTACGGTTATTATCACAGCTGCCATTATTTTGGCAGGTACATTTGGAGCTATGTTGCCTTCAGGTGTATTGAGTCTAATGCAGATTGCATCAATCGTTGTGATAGGCTTACTACTATATGGTCTAATCGTTTTGCCATTACTTATTCCAGCCATTACGGTTTCATTTGACCGTGGCGTTTGGTGGCCATTTGGAATGAAAAAGAAAAAATAGACAAGATGAAAGCCCTTCGGATTAAGTTCCGAAGGGCTTTTTAAACTTTTGTGCTTTAAATGGTTCACCTATGCACAGAAATTTATATGAACTTAGATTTAACAAATTGTTTTGAATGAATAGATAAATGAGTGCAGAAACGGTGTAAAGAATATTTGATGTTTATTCCTAAAAACCAATCGGCATTTGGAAGAGAAGATAGTTGCGCGTCCATTGTAGACTCCTAATCACGACTTTTTCATTTCCTCTTTCGAAAGAATAGCCATGTTTAGACTCCTCAATAAATTCCCAACCATTTTGTAACATACGACTTTCTAATGAACTAAACGCTTCGTCTGCGGAATCATTCGTTACAAACCAAACATAGCCATCTTGTTGGGTTACTCTTGTGAGCGGTACATTAGAAGATAGGGCTAGATTTACAACTTCATGCTTTGTTTTATTGGGGAATGGAAGTTCAGGATAATGAAATTTCGTTAAAAAAGCATAATTCAAACAAAGAACTGACAAAATAATGATTGGTAATATCCACTTTTTCATTTGTAAAACCTACCCATTTCAAAGCTTATTTTGTTCATTACATATTAGACTCATAAACCTTCTGAAAAGTTCCAACATTTCAATGTATTCCCAAAAAACAAATTAATTGAAACCTCTTATTTGTAAAATCGTATATATATACCTAAGGGGTGGTCAATATGTGGTCAACATTTCAAGTCCGTCAATCAGATATACAGTTACTTATAAATGAGCAGAAGCGGTTAAAGGGTAAGTTAGCCTCTTTACAAACAGGCGTATTAGAACAAGCACATAAACGAAATGAACTTGAACGTACAGTAACAAAAGTGCAGCAAGATGTAATGAAAATGGATGGTTTTTCATTTTCCAATATCATGCGAAAGTGG
>JBFELW010000110.1:0-6845 GCA_041551995.1 Paenisporosarcina sp. | reverse complement strand
CCATCCTCGTCTAAAAGATTTACTTCTTTTCTATTACGATCAAGAGGCTCTAATACTCGAAGAGTAGCACAGCAACCATCGAATACATCTTCTACGCGGAAGAATACTGAAAAACAGTCACGGTCAACGATGTCATTGTCGCGGTAGAAAGCTTTAAATGGTGTACCATCTTTTGTTAATAACATAAACACACGAGTGTCAGCTTGGTTATTACGAGCAGGGCTAACTAATCCGCCTAGAGGTTCTAAAAAGCAGTTCGTCGGGCAAACAGGACAATCATTATCAATTACTTGATCTTGAATGTCTTTAATTGCGCGTACTACGTCACAAATACAACGACCAGTTGTTACTCCTAGAACTGATGATGTTGATTCTAATTTACGTCCACATCCCATTTTATTTTCACCTCACTTTCTTTCAAAGTCTTTATACCTTATGTAAATTAACAGAAGACAACAGGGCTTTTATTCCGTTTCTACATAAACTTTTCATCCTGGTTCATACTAAGAAAAAAGGTGGTTCCCATGAAAATACGAGTAATGTTTGGTATGGTGCTCATCATGATACTGAGTGGTTGTTCAAATGATCCAAACTTATCATTTTTCCATGCAAAACAAGATGAAAGTGAAGTAGAAAAATTAAAAACTATTCTTCAAAATGAAGAGTCAACAAGTGAATCGCTTGGTGTCTTTTTCGATTCTCAACTAGTGGTTGCAGTTCAAGTAGAACCTTTTTCAAGATTGCAAAAATCGAAAATCGAAAAACGCATTCAGAAAGAAATCAAGAAAGAATTTCCTGATCACAAAGTGTTTGTTTCAAGTGATTTAAAAATCATGTGGGAATTAAAAGACTTAGTTGAACAAGATCCTAGCGATAAGACATTGAAAAAGAAATTGAAAGAAATTCAAGCATTAGCTAAGGAGGAGACGTAATGGATGCAAAATCTTATCAATTGGCAGTAGACGAAATTGCACCTAAACGTCCAGTTCTTCGTAATTGTTTGGCCGCTTTTATGGTGGGGGGAACGATTTGTGCAATAGGACAAATTATTTCATATCTATATATGTACTTTTTTCCTTTTACCGAAAGGACAGCTAGTAACCCTACAGTAGCGACAATGGTATTTCTGGCCATGATTTTAACTGGATTTGGTTTGTATAAAAAGCTGGGACAATTTGGTGGAGCAGGTTCTGCAGTTCCAGTAACAGGATTTGGGAATGCGGTAATATCTGCAGCTCTCGAGTATCGATCAGAAGGTTGGGTATTAGGAGTAGGGAGTAATATGTTTAAATTAGCAGGTCCTGTAATTGTATATGGTGTATTTTCAGCTTTTGTGGTTGCACTAATTAAAACCATCCTCGTGACAATGGGGGTAATTTCATGGTGAATAAATCTCGAATTATCCAATTTATGAAGAAACCAGCTATACTAGCGACTGCAGTTTCAGCAGGTCCTTTAGAAAAGCAAAGTGTCTTTCATTCTTTTTTTGACATCATATATGAAGACGAACGTTTTAACAAAGTAACAAATGAGCAAGGAAGTGTCCAACTTATTGAAGATACATGTACTCTTGCTGTCCGAAAGGCAGGATTACAAAAGGAAGACATTAATCTGTTGCTTAGTGGTGACTTAATTAATCAAATGACGCCAACAAACTTTGCTTCTAGAGAGTTAGCTCTTCCGTATATGGGGATGTTCTCAGCTTGTGCTACGTCCATTTCATCTTTAATAACAGCTAGCATAGTAATTGAATCCAACTTAATGGATTATATTTTATGTGGTTCTTCAAGCCAGCATAACAGTGTAGAAAGACAGTTTAGATATCCTATTGAATATGGAGCACAAAAGCCACCATTCGGACAATGGACCGTAACAGCGGCAGGATTCGGTGTGGTTTCTAAAGCAGTAAAAGATCGTCCATATGTGAAATCTGCAACAATCGGAAAGGTCATTGACTGTGAATGTGAGGACCCATTAGACATGGGGAGCGCTATGGCTCCTGCTGCATTTGATACCATTCAAAGCCATCTGCAAGAAGACCCCGAAGGTGGTACCTATGATCTTGTCATAACAGGTGACTTAGGAAAAACGGGCTTCGCCATATTAAAAAAACTTATGGAAAACAGTGGTTTAAACTCATTTCCAGTTAAACTCTTCAGAGATGCTGGAGCGGAGTTTTATGGGAATAAGAAAGAATTCCAATCAGGAGCGAGTGGAGCAGGCTGTTCCGCTTCTGTCTTCTATGGTCCCATTTACTCGGAATTGTTATCTAAAAAAGTGAAGAAAGTTTTATTAGTAGCAACAGGTGCATTACTGTCTCCTTTGTCCTTTCAACAAGGGGAAACTATACCATGTATTGCACATGCCGTTGAAATTCGCATAGATTGAGGTGTAGGAATGATTGTATCGACTATTATTGCGTTCGTTGTAGGTGGACTTATTTGTGTAATTGGTCAATTACTATTTGATGTAGCAAAAATGACACCAGCGCATACATTGAGTCTGTTAGTGATTATTGGTTCAGTTTTAGATGGGTTTGGTCTGTATGAACCTTTTATTGACTTTGCAGGAGCAGGGGCAACCATCCCCATTACCTCGTTTGGTAATGCACTTACACATGGAGCTTTGGCAGAAGCCGAAAGACATGGGATTATTGGTGTGTTAACCGGTATGTTCGAGGTGACTAGCTCGGGTATCAGTGCGGCCATTCTATTTGGTGTAATTGGGGCGCTTATATTTAAACCAAAAGGAAACGTTTAATAATTAATTTGCCCTCCTCTTTTCAATTGACTTGCATATCATAGGTCGAGTGGGAAAAGGAGGGAATTATGATGTGCGGAAATTGCTATCCGTATGGGGCGTATCACTATCAATATCCATATCACGCTCCATATAACGACTCGACATTTATACTAATCGTCGTCCTATTTATCCTCTTAATTATCGTAGGTCGTAGTTTTGTATGATGGGAGGTAATCATATGCAAGATTCATTTTTTAAGAAGATTGAACAAAAAACCGGTGTATCCATGGATGAGGTTTTCACCCTTGCTAACGCCATTCAATACGCTGATTTTTCGGATGAAAAACAAGTAAAGAAGATTGTTCAAAAAGTATCTAAAATGGCTGGTAAACCTGTAAATAAAGAATTAGAAGCCCAAATTGTTGAATCCGTTGTGAAAAAAGGAACGAAATTAGATTTAAATGATATTTCTTCGATGATCAACAAAAATAGCTAAAGTTTTAAAAAGATGAATATAATAGTTTTAACGGACATAAATTAGGGAATAGATTCGTATAACAAAGTAACAGGAGGTGGATAACGATGGGGTATATATTACCAATTCAACCCATACAGTCACAGCAGTATGCTAATAGATTACAGATAGACCCATACGATTTTGCCTATATCAATGCTGTACAACCAATTAAAATGAAATCTCTTTTTGAGGATGAGTTGGAACAACGAGAAAAACGTTCCAATGGGGAAGAAGAGAGTTCTGCACCATCAAATGCCATCAGTTTTCCTGTTCCTTATAAAGGCTTTATTCAACCGAATCCAATTAATTTGTCACCTGATATAGCGAAAGTATGCGGTAAAGGAAACCAAATTAATGCGTATATTTAGACAAAGAAACTAGTGTTTCATTTGTGAGGTTAAGATAAAAAAGCGATTTCTTTCATCATTAAATTGATGAAAGAAATCGCTTTTTCTTTTGTATTAAATATAAATTTATTTATATTAATTCTTTTTTCATTTCTCTGTGTGGAATACCTGCATCTAAAAATTCTGGAGAATCAATTTGATAATTTAATTTCTCATAAAATGGAATGGCATAAGATTGTGCGTTTAATTTCACAGTGGTTAAGCCTGCTTCTATCGCATGATTCTCCATTTTACTCATCATTAAGTTACCTAAGCTTTTCCCCCGATATTGAGGGAGAATACAGACTCTTTCAACTTTTGCTATCCCAGCTTCTGGGGTTCTAATTCGTCCTGCTCCAATTGGTGTTTCTTTATCGTAGGCGACAAAATGAACTGCAGACTCATCATGTTCATCGAGCTCTAAATGAACAGGTACAGCTTGTTCTTCTACAAAAACTATTCTTCGAATATAAAACGCATCTTCGCGTTCTTTATTGGATTCAACTCGTTTTGCCGTAATCAATTACTTTTCATCTCCAGATAAACGGAAGGTCTCATAGACAGTCCAAGAACCGTCTTCTAATTGATACAGCAGGTGTAAACGATCGATCATTTCTTCATGGTCAATGCCCACCATTTTTAATTGTCCAAAGATGTCATCATGTTCACCGGATAACATCTTTTGTGCGATCGTGATATGAGGAACAAAAGTATACTCAGCTTCAACTCCAAGTTTTTCAGAATGCAAGTCATTATGGAGACTTAAGAGTTCTTCAGTTGGTTCAACTTTAAAGTAAATGGCGTTGGTAACGGGTGAGAATGAGCTTACTCGAGATGTCTGCAATTTAAATGGTTTATGACACTTCACGACATCACTAATTTGGGTCGATATCTTTTCAATTTCATTATCACTCGCTTCAAAGACGCCTTTTACTGTCATATGGGGAGTAATAAGTGAATAATGTGGGTCATAACGTTTTCTGTATGAGTTAGCTAAATCTTGTAGTTTTTTCGATGGGAATGCAACGACTCCGTATTTCATCTCTAAAACCTCCTTTAGTTAAGTGCGAACTATTTTCATTATAACAAATTTCATGAATAAGGCATTGAATTTCAGTTTATAAACCGAAATTCATTCGAAGTGCTCGCTTCATATCCGGTTGCCAGTGTTTCCAAGTATGGTCTCCATTAAATTCGTCATAGAAGACAGAAAAACCTCTTTCTTTCATTAAAGAGTTCAAGATACGATTTGGTTTCAAGAAGTTTTCCACCTCACCTCGTGTGGTTTTAACTTCATCTTCTTTTAGTCCAATGGTGTGATAAATAGAAAATGAATGTGGTGCTCGTACATTTTCGACTTTTGATAAAACATCTTCATTCACCATTGGGGAATGTAATATGACTTTACCAAAAATATTTGGATATTTGACAGCTGCTAATAGCGATACTGTTGCAGCCAAAGAATCACCGATTAAAGCACGTCCCATTCCAATTTGGTATGTAGGATATGTTTCATCTAAGTATGGGACAAGTTCATGAGCTAAAAAACGTAAATAGGCAGCATGCTGTTCACCAGAAGGATGATATTTTTTTAGCCGATCCTCGACACTCTTGTAGGGTACGCCAACTATAATTATATTTTCTATTTCTTTATTTAACAACAATTCATCAGCGACACGAGGAATCCTTCCTAATTGAAAGTAGTCTTTACCATCTGATGCAATAAGAACTGTATATTTATATAAAGGTGAGTAATTCGATGGTACATAAATTAGAAGTTGCATATCTTCTTTTAATGCTTCGCTATAAAATGTTACGTCTTGTATGATTCCTTTTGACATGAGACAATACCCTCCAATGTGTAAATGGTATTGAAATTGTAACATAACGTAGGCTGTACGTATAATTATGAGTACGTCTATTACAATATGAAAATGGAGTTGAATTTATGGATAACAATCAAATACGTGTTCATTCACTTGAAGTTTTTGAGGCAACAAAAGATGCTTTAGCTAGACGAGGTGTCAAAATAGAAGAAATAGCTCAAATTGTTTTTGAAATGCAAATTGCTTATAACGTTGGATTGACCCTCGAACATTGTATAGAATCAGTAAACAGTGTGTTGAAAAAACGCGAGATGCAACATGCTATTTTAGTAGGTGTTGAACTTGATGAATTGGCAGAAAAGAATATGTTGTCATCACCCTTGCAACAAATTGTTGAAGCGGATGAAGGGTTATTTGGTGTAGATGAAACGATTGCACTAGGTTCAGTCTTCACGTATGGTAGTATCGCTGTAACAACATTTGGTCATCTTGATAAAAATAAAATTGGAATTATCAAAAAACTAGATACAAAAATAGGTAATGGGATACATACTTTTTTGGATGATTTAGTTGCAAGTGTGGCTGCTTGTGCTTCTTCACGAATTGCGCATCGGACTAGAGATTTGGAAGAACATAATGAAACCTTTGCAGATATTAAGCCTGAAAACACAACGCCTGAGGATAGTATTGAAGGAACTACAACTTAAATGAAGTTTATTGTCCTCCCATTAAATTTATGCGAATTTATGCATATATTAACTTTTCATGATAGAATAAAAAATAGTACAACTATCATAGTTTAAGGGGAGTTTCTAATGAAGAAAAAGAAATTAGGTATTTTTGCTGCAATTGGATTATCAGCTACTTTAATTCTAGGGGCATGTGGTAATGGTAATGGTAATGGTAATGGCGGAGACAAAGAATTTGAATTCTTGAGTCTAGCTACTGGTGGAACAACTGGAACTTATTACGCACTAGGTGGTGCACTTGCTCAGATTATCTCAGATGAAACAGATTCTGATATTAAAGCTGAAGTATCACAAGCATCTGCAGCTAATATGACGGCAATTAAAGATGGTAAGGCTGAAGTTGCTTTCGTTCAAACTGATATTGCTTATTATGCAACTCAAGGTGAATTTATGTTTGAAGGTGATGCAATTGAAAATATTCAAGCAATTGGTGCTTTATACCCTGAAACAATTCAATTGGTTACAACAGAAGGAACTGGAATCAAATCATTTGCTGATTTAAAAGGCAAGAAAGTTTCTGTTGGTGCTCCTGGTTCAGGAACTTACGCAAATGCTGAGCAATTATTAGAAATTCATGGTCTTAGTATCGAAGATGATATTCAAGCTCAAAATTTAGACTTTGGTG
>JBFELW010000109.1:0-6851 GCA_041551995.1 Paenisporosarcina sp. | reverse complement strand
CCCTTTTTCTAAAATGGTGGAAACTACACCTTCTACACTATGTAAATAACCACCTGGGTTGTCTCGCACATCAATTAGCAAGCCATCAATACCTCGTTTAACTAGAGTACGAGTTTGTTTTTCCCATTCTTCTGCTGTTTTTTCACCAAATATAGAAATTGTCACATAGCCAATTTTCAACTCTTTTTGTTCTAATAACTCACTAGTTACGGTTTGAATACGAAGTGCATCACGTTTCATATTTAATTCAACATGACGGTTTTCAGTTTCACGAAAAACAGTAAGTGATAATTTTGTGCCTTTGTCCCCTTTCATGGCCGAAAGAAGTTCGGACAAACTTTTCCCTTCCACGCGTTCTCCGTTGACACGCACAATTTCATCATATGGCTTAACGCCAGCTTTTGCTGCTGGTGACTCTTTAACTGGTGTTATAACAATAAATCGGCCATTACTCTCCATCACTTCAAGACCTATTCCAACTCGCTCATCGTCCAGTGACTCTTTGTGTGCTTTTGCCTCTTCATTGGTTAAATAGCGGCTATAAGGATCGTTAAGCGTCTCTGCCATCCCTCGCAAAGCTCCTTCAACTAATAATTCGCCCTTAACTGGATGAACTGAACTTTTAATAATTCGTTCATATGCCTCGTTAATGGCTGGAATCGTACTAATTGATGTCTCCGTTTTATCATTCTTAAACGGAGATCCAAACACGATGAAACTGATGATGACTAAAATCAGAAAAACAAATAATAAAATCCGGCTTCTTCTCAAACGTGTCGCCCCCTCACTTCTTCGTATCATTGTATGAACGAATGGGTGTAGTTACGACTGAGAAAAACCGGATTTCGTATTATCTATATATGCGGTAACTTGTTAAAGTATCTTGCAGAGCCCAAAAATGTCTTTGGCATTTATTGATGAACTAACCAATATTCAGCTTACGATTGAGGTCATTTCAATCTAAATTGTTAATAAAATCTATCATCATATTTTCATCCATTGGACCGACGATTTTATTTTGAATATGACCCGTTGTGTCAATCATATACGAAGTAGGAATAGTGACAGCTTGATACATCTGCCCAACCTTCCCCTCCGTATCCATGGGAATAGGGAAAGTCAATCCGTAATCTTTTACGAATTCTTCTACATTCTTAACACGATCCCCACTCGTCAAATTAACCGCTAAAATTTCCACATTATTTTCTTCTGCATGATTTTCATAATAATTTTGCATATGAGGCATTTCAGCCTTACATGGCGGACACCATGTTGCCCAAAAATTGATAATGACTTTCTTTCCTTTTAATTCAGAAAGGCGAACTTTCTCACCAGAAAGCCTCGTTAACTCAAAGTCAGGAGCTAATTCACCTTGATTTAACCCTTCTTTTGCAGCTACTCCTACTAGGTCTACTCCACGTTGCTCATTTGAAAATGATTCTTCTTGATCAATATTTTTTTTCACAAACCCTGCTATAACTATTGCAATCATCACACTGACGATCAGTAAACCAAATACTTTTTTTGTCATGACTATTCCCCCGTTTGTGTAGTTTCAGTCCGTTTATGCGTGATTACGTATGTTGCTACAATAAACAGTACGAAAAATCCTGTTACAAATATCGGAGTTTGAATTAATCCTTCTGGTTGAATCAGTGCAACAAACATATGTACACCTAGAAACAGAATGGTTAATTGAATACGCCACACGCTTGAAAAAGAAGCTTTTTGCCATGTTAAAATAACCATTCCTGCGAAAAGAATCACTGTGGTTATTTTTTGCCAAGTTGCAGCTTCATTTAATAGAACCATTGAAAGTTGGTATAAAGATTGAATCATAACAAACCCAATAAGCACGGCCGCAAGTTCACGTTGAGACCATTCTAGCCTGTGAAGTTGCCAAAAAAGACGACCTAGTGCAGCAAATAATCCAAGGTATAACCCCGCTTCTCCTCCATTAAAATAAAGAATAGACAAAGGTGAAGCAATAATCATTTCAAAATCTGTAATGACTACACTCAATTTCCAAACAAGCAAAAAGAGAATTGCCGCATCTGAATACCAATCCTCTGTAATTTTACCAAATACTCGCCACAAAACGATTCCTGTAACAATGAGTGCGATTAATACAGAAACCCAGGAAGACGGTACAGTTAACGACCTAATAATACACCACTCGGTGACCGGCAACGCCATTCAACTCCTTAAATAAGTCTGTATACCCTATATCGTATAACAATTTAGATGAAAAAGGTTAAAATATGTTTTATCTATTTTTATATACGAGATATATAGCTTTGTAATAGGGATATGTAGTGTTAAAGATACCTTGTTAAGTCCTAGAAAACTGGACTTTTACGACAAAGATCGTATATTTTACGACAATGTAAATATTTTCTACGACAAAGCCGTGGAATTCTACGACAAAGCCGTTAATTTTTACGACAAAGCAAGCAATATTTACGACAATATGATTTCCATTACAAATGACCTTCATCTTTCAAAGCTAGCATAGCGACGGAGACGGGATCAGATATTTTGCGTCGCCTTTCACTACAATCACCTAAACTTTAATAAATTAATAGCAAAAGTTTAGTTAATATAGCTAAAAAATAAATTCAGCAAAGTTAACTGTTCTACCTTAAGTATTCCCATTAATAATAAAACCCATTCAAAAAACGGTACCCACCCTCAGATTGTCTGAAAGTGAGCACCGGAAAGAGTTACTTAAAATGAAATATATCGCATTGGATTTACGGCATTTGAACGAGAACCATTCCATGTTCCATTATGCATTTCAAAATGGAGATGCGATCCTGTTGAGCGACCAGTTGTACCCATTCTACCAATAAGCTGGCCTTTTGAAACAGCTTGTCCTGAGTTAACATTGATGCTACTTAAATGTGCATAGACAGTAGTATAGATTTGACCATCAATTGAGTGTGTGACCATGATGACATTTCCGTATGTTCCCATTGGCGCAGCATAAGAAACGACACCGTTTGCTGCTGAAAGAATTGATGTACCAGAAACATTGGCAATATCAATTCCAAAATGAACTTCATTACCAGATCCAATATTACGACCTCCAAAACCAGAGGTAAAACGACCAGTTGATGGACGTGTCCATGTACCCGAAGACACTACTGGTGGTGGAGAAGCTACGACAGTCGAACCTTTCTTTTTAGCAGCTTCTTGTCGCGCACGATCTATTGCAGCTTGACGTGCACGTTCCGCTGCTTCTTGCTTCTTACGAGCAATTTCAGCTTGACGGGCAACTTCAATAAGACGAGCTTGTTCAGCCTGAACTTTATTTGCTATATCTTTACTAACTTCAAGCGTTTCTTCATGTGCCTCTTCTAGCGTTTCTTTTTCTTTTACTAGTCTAGCCTTCTCGGCTTCTAGTTGGTCAATTAGTTTTCCTTTAGAAGCTTTTTGAACATCTAAACTTGCTTTTAATTGAACCAATTTGTCGCGACTTGCTTGATGTTTTGCAAGCTTGTCCTCTACTTTAGCTTGTTGAACTTCTAATTCTTTTTTATCATCAGCTTGTTCTTGTAAAATTTTGCGATCAGCTTCCATTAACGTATTCACTGCACTAAAACGGTCAATGAAATCAGAAAAATTATTAGCTCCTAGTAGAACATCTATGTAACTAACATTTCCACCACTTGCTTGTACAGCACGTAGACGTTCTTTAATTAACTCATCACGCTCTGCTATTTTTTTCTCTAAAACCGCTATAGACTCGTTTAATAATTCAATTTCAGTAGTTGTTCGTTTTATTTCCCCAAGTACAAGGTCAACTTCATTATCAGTTTTGATAATCTCGTCATCCAATTTTTGAATTTGTGCTAATAACTGTTCCTGTTTCGTTTGGTTAATAGAGATGTCGCCTTTTTTCTTATTTATATTTGAATTTAATTCTTTACTTTTTTGATCTAATTGCTGTTGTTGTTTCTTTAAATCATTTAATGTATTTGCGAGTGCTGCTGGCTCCGGTGTAATAAGTGTCCAGCCTAAAACGATAGTAATAACTAACAACATCAATTTAGATTGTTTCTTTTTCCCCATGGTAGACCCCTTTCGCTCTCGCGTTTATACGCGTAAGAACTTTCTAACTGACATGAAACTTCCCCATACGCCGATGAAAATCCCCATACCCAAAATCAGTCCATTAACTTGGTACAAGAATGGTGTAACCGGTAATAGTTGAAGCATTTCTCCCGCTAAATAAGGTTGTGCTGCATAGTAAAGGTTATAGTAAAGCGCAGTTACAAGTGTCATCGGAATGATGGCTCCTAAAACTCCAATCCACATACCTTCTAAAATAAATGGAATGCGCACAAACCAATTCGTGGCACCTACAAGTTTCATAATTTCAATTTCACGACCACGCGCAACAATGGTTATGCGAATCGTATTTGAAATTAAGAACATAGCCGTGAATAACAGGGCTAAAATTAAGCCTAAACCGATGTTACGAGACAAATCAAGGAACTTAAACAGTTTTTTAATTTGTGTTTCGCCATACTCTACGGAGTAGACATCTTGAAGACGATTTATTCGTTTAGCAACAGTTTGCGTTTCAAGTGGATCGGTTGCTTTAACATAAAATGCTGCACGGAGCGGATTATTTTGTTCTGATAACCCCATGTTTTCACCAAAATCTTTGATTAAATCATCTAGTTCGGCTTCTTTTGTAGAATAAACAACTGAAGCTACACCAGAAACATCTCTTATCTCTTTATCAAGTTGCGTAATCATTGTCTCATCCGCAGTTAATTCAACGAGAACTTTGATTTCGACATCCTTTTCTAAATCATCTGCCACTTTATTTAAATTCATCATAATCATGACGAAAACACCAACAAGTAGCAAAGTAACTGTAACAGCACTTGCAGATGCAAATGTCATCCAGCTATTACGTATTAGGCTTTTAAAACTTTCTCGAAAATGTCTACCAACAGTTCTAGCTTTCATATCCGTAGTCACCTCCGTGTTCATCACGGACAATGAGTCCACCTTCAACCGCAATAACGCGGTGTTTGATTGTGTTTACAATCTCTTTATTGTGGGTAGCCATAATAATGGTTGTCCCACGTCTATTAATCTCTTCTAGTAAATTCATAATCTCCCAAGATGTGACCGGATCCAAGTTACCTGTAGGTTCATCGGCAATAACAAGTTTAGGGACATTAACAATTGATCGTGCAATTGACACACGTTGTTGTTCTCCACCTGACAATTCCGTTGGAAACATACGAACTTTGTGTTTCAACCCGACTAAATCGAGTACTTCCATCACTCGTTTTCGAATCACTTTCGGTGTTTCTTCTATTACTTCCAAAGCAAATGCAACATTTTCATATACGGTTAAACGTGGTAACAATTTAAAATCTTGGAATACGACGCCAATTTGTCGACGTAAATGAGGGACACGCTTTGACTTCAATGTCGCCATATTAATTCCATTGATGATAAGCTCACCACTCGTAGGATGTTCTTCTCGATACATCATCTTGATGAAAGTTGATTTTCCTGCGCCACTTGGTCCAACGACATAAACAAATTCACCTTGTTTAATCTCAACGTTAATACCGTTTGCTGCAACAATTCCATTTGGATACTTCTTGTATATGTTTTTCATTGAAATCATCTATTAATACCCACCTATAAGTTAGACCTTGATTGTCGAATATTTTCCGACATACTCAGTATAACAAGAATTATCACAAATCTTTATTACAGTACTATTACAAATTATCCTAGGATAACAGACAATATCAAGGTTTTAAGACTTTTTTCTCACTATTTCGAAAATGCCTAAAGACCCACATTAGACTAAAATTCGCCACATTTCTCTTAATCCCTTCTTTTTAATGAAAAAAAGACATTAATTTACACATAGTTTGTGTAAGCTAATGTCTTTTTGGATATATTTCCATTAATTAAAACCATAAAAAAGGATGAAAATATTCTTCATCCTTTTTCCTTTACCTATTCTTTTTGTTGAGCTAACCATTCAGCTACTACTTCTGCTTCTGTTCCTTCTAATAATTTACCAGGCATATTGCCTTGACCGTTTAAAATGACATTTAGAATTTCTTCCTCTGAAAGACGAGAACCTACATCATTTAATGACGGAAACGACCCAGCTCCTTCTAAATTTCCACCGTGACATGTAATACATGTCCCTTTTTCCAAAAGCTGTTCTGCATCCGTCGCTTGAGTAACTTCACCACCAGCTTCATCGTCTGTCATTGTGACTTCTTCATCATCTCCGCCACCACCACAAGCAGACAACATTAAAACAGATCCAAATAGAGCAGCAAGTAACTTTTTATTCATTTATAAACCTCCCTCAAATTGTATTCTGTACATCCTCTATACCAACTTTAAGCACGTTTAAAACCTTCGCCAAGTACCTCATATGCATCTGACACAATTACAAATGCTGATGGATCCACCGCTTTCACTACATGTTTTAATTTCGAAAACTCTGTTTGATAGACGACTACAAGTAAGATTGGTCGTTCTTGTTCTGTAAATCCACCAACGGCCGGTAGCTTTGTCACACCACGATTTACCTCGTGATAAATAGCATCCCGTATCTCCTCTTGTTTATTCGTGATGATATAAACCATTTTCGATTGACTAAAGCCAAGTTGAATAATATCAATCGTTTTCGTTGTGACAAATAAACCGATTAAGGCATATAATCCTTTTTCCACATCAAACACAAGTGCCGCACTCATTACAATCAGTCCATCAATTAGCATAACGCTCGTGCCAAGTGTAAAACCTGTATACTTCGTAATAATTTGCGCAGCTAAATCGGTTCCACCTGT
>JBFELW010000108.1:0-6853 GCA_041551995.1 Paenisporosarcina sp. | reverse complement strand
ATATGGGTCTGTGCCAAATAGGATATCTGAAGTAGGTGGGTGCGGTGCGGTACTTACTATTGCACCCTCATCGTTATAGATATAGTTAATTTGATCAATTTGATCATCGTATAAAATGTTATAAAGTAAACTTGTTCCTAAAAGACTCAAGACGATTAGAAGTGGGACAATAACCCTTCTCCGTTTAAAGGCATTGTGAGTCAGTGTTGTTGCTACTGGTGATGTCTCTCCGTCTCGCACTCTACGAACTTTAAAGATGGAACGTATTTGTGTTGCATCACCAAAAGGTAAGCTAAATTTCTCGAAGATTGTATTTCTTTCAATGCGTTCTCTATCAACCATACGTTCAGCCACTGAATAAAGGATAAAGAATGGCGTGAAAACGGACATTAGAATGAAAGAGGTGCCTTTGGGACTGAAATCATTCATTAAATAATAAAGGATGCCTTCCATTCCAAATAAGTACTCGATAATGAGTAGTGAAGATAATGTTAACCAGACAATGGACTTCGAATTATAAAATAGACTTTTAAGGACATTGGAAGTACAGTGCTTCAATAAGATTTCAAAATGATTTAATCCTTTGGACCTGGCCAGCTCAATATAGGGTTGTCTCCATTCCTCTTCATATAACAAGATGAACAGCTTATAAAACAATATCGTTGGCAAAACGGACAAACAAAGGATAGGTGCTAAGTAAACTAAGTTGTCCCCTAAGCTATAAAAATTCAATATAACGAGATCGGTCGCTAGATAAAATTGAACGACAAGGATTTGAATAATAAATATATAAGAAAAATCAGGGAATGACTCAAGAAATCTTGCTGTTTTTAAAGCAGTTTCTCTATAGATACCTTTAGACAGTAGAGTCAAATGTGACAAAATAAATGAAGTGAATAAAGCAAAAAGGATAGAACTAATCAAAATCTGCATGGAGTAAAGATAAGGTCCTTTAAAGTAGTCAAGATAAGTTATACTTCCAGTTTCAGCAGTAGAATAGTTAAAGAAATTCAACTGCCACTCAGAGGGAATCAGCAAACTTGTTAAAACATCCCAGAAAGTGGAGAAATACAATTGGAAATTGAAGAATTGACTCTCATCAAAGAGAACGGGGGTACAGCTCATTAAAATGATGGCAAGTATACCTAAAAAATATCTACTAATCGTATTTATTATGTTCCTCATAAAAACCCACACCCCCTAGGTCAACTAATAAAATACTCTCTATAAACAAAGAAAGTGAATAGTAGGGTGAGGAAAAAATAGATGACAGAGCCAATAAAGACATAAGACTGATTCGTTACTCGATTGGTTAAAGCCATTCTAATACCAGTTTGCCCTTGAATCTGTGTATCTATTTGGCGACTTATTACATTTCCTTTATTGGTAAATATATAAATGATAAAGATTGATACAAGAGCAAAGGGAATAGAAAGGTCGACAACACTGCTATTAAAGATAAATGCAGCAGTAATCCAGTTTCCAATTGCTAGAATGATGATTGTTAGCACTAAAATAATAAAATTTCTCATCAAATCCTCCTCTTTTTATATAAGATAGCGTTCATCAGACATAAAATCGCTTTCGACAGTAATTATCTATTTATTTACTTACGCATGGAAAAGGAAATAGTTTCAATTGGATAGGGAGGACTATCCCTAATCTAGTAAATATATGTTCTTTAGTAGGAATTTATGGTTACATTAGAAGATAGAACTAAACGAACAGAGGGTTTTCAATGAATGAATTTGAGTACGATCAATGGCTACATATAAAAACGGTTGGCTTACATGAAGTGCGAAATCAATTGGTTCATTACAATCGCTATGAAGCGACGCCTTACGATGCGCTAGATGCGCTTTTTGATAGTTACGAACTAAAGCCTAGCGATGGTGTTGTGGATTTTGGATGTGGTAAAGGAAGATTATCCTTTTATATAAACAGAAAATTTCAAGCATCAGTTACTGGTATTGAAATGAATGGACAACTCTATATGGACGCACTGGTCAATCAATCGAGTTATATGGAAAGCGTTAAGAGGATGAGGGGCTTTATTAACTTCGAAAGAGGTTTGGCAGAAGAATATAAGGTGGAAGTAACAGATAATCGGTTTTATTTCTTTAATCCTTTTTCCCTTCAAATTTTCATGAAGGTCATGGATAACGTTCTGAGATCGGTCGAGCAACAGAAGCGAACAGTCGATGTTATTCTTTACTATCCAACAATTGATTACATCCAGTTTCTCGAAAACAGCACCCTCTTTGAACTTTTGTTTGAAGTTCAAGTACCTGAACTTTATATGCACAATGAAAATGAGCGATTTTTAGTTTATCGGCTGGAAGGATAGGTGTAAATGAAAACACGTGAGAGCCAGGAAACCTGATTCTTGCGTGTTTTTTTATACAATAAGACAGTATATGAATTTCAGAAGTGTTTTCTTCCTTAAAAGATTCACTATGTCTAGCTTCAATCACCAGCTCGAGGCACACAGGAAGTGGGTCAGGAAGGCGTTGTGCCATGATGGCACAACGCCTTCCTTCCTTTCTTCCAGCGCCGGTGTCGAGCTAGAAGGCGCTTTCCACTTTTCTTATCAACAATGCATGGCTGCTTCAGCTTCGTCCCAAGGGACAGGATAGCCTTTTCCTTTGGCACAGAAAATCGATGTCGATGAGTATTCGGGATCAGCATCTTTGTTATAACCGATTCTCTCGATCACTTCAACTTGATTGTGACAGCGGGCATAGCCACTAAAGAGTAGATGCAATACACCTTTCCCATGGGTGTATGAAGCAAATGTAGTACTGTAATTCATAAAGGTTGCCACAGGGACTTTTCCTCTAATAACTGCCTTATCTCCTATAGTTTCTAGAGGTGAGAGTGTACCGTGAGCTTGTTGAATGTCCGACATCACTCTTCCGACTAAATCCACATCGACTTTTATGGAAAATTCATAAAACGGTTCAAGAAGCACATTTTTTGCTTTTTCCAGTCCTTGACGTAAAGCACGAAAAGTCGCTTCTCTAAAATCGCCACCGGAAGTATGCTCATTATGTCCTCTACCCGTTAATAAGGTAATCTTCACATCCGTTAGGGTTGATCCCGTTAATAAACCATGGTGTTCTCGTTCGATTAAATGATGAAGGATTAAATTCTGATTACCAACTGATAAATCATTTGCGTGACAGGTATTATCTAACGTTATCCCACTATTTCTTTCCCCAGGTTCTATTTTAAGGTGGACTTCAGCATAGTGCTTTAAAGGTTCAAAGTGTCCGTAGCCATTAACCCCTGTTTCTATCGTTTCCTTATAAAGAATTTTAGGATCTCCAAATGAAATGGAGAATTGAAAACGTTCTTTTACAAGTTGCTTTAGAACCTCTAGTTGAATGACTCCCATGACATGCACTTGAATCTCCTGGAAATGTTCATCCCAAAGCACACGTAGCGAGGGGTCTTCTGCGTCCAAAATGTTAAAGCAACGTAGCATTTCTTTTACATGGATAGACGAGTCGAAAATCACATTAGAGGTTAAGGTGGGAACCATTTCATAGGAAGCCTTTTCTTTTAATTCCCCTAAACCATCTCCAGTAGATGCATTAGACAACCCTGCAACGGCGAAAAGTTCTCCTGCCTGCGCCTGCTGAACCAACTCGAATTTACTGCCATTATATTGTCTAATTTGAGTGACCTTTTCTGTTACTCTATTTTCTTCATCCCCGTAACTAATTTCATCACGAACCTTCAGTGTGCCACTTAACGATTTGAGAAAAGTAAGTCTGTTGCCACTATCGTCGTAACGGACTTTATAAACTTGACCGGCAAAATGATCGTGTTCCTTGTAGGACGTGACGGTGAGTTCATCCAGTATTTCGAAAAATTCAATAACACCGACGTCTTTTAATGCCGAACCACTTGAACAGACAAAGAGTTTATTTTCTTTAATCATGGTCTTTAGAGCTTGCAACCACACGTCCTTTTGGTAACCAGAGTCCATATAAATATCAAGCAGAGACTCATCACGTTCAGCTAAAAACTCAATCAGATCCTCATTCATGCTTCCATTTGTATACGATGATGTTAGGTCAAAGATATCTTCAGTAAAAGAAGTGCGCATTTCATCTAACACATGATTCACATCTGCACCGTCACGATCGGTTTTATTCAAAAAGAAGAATGTTGGGATATGATGCTTCCGAAGTAGCTGCCAGATGGTTTCTGTATGCCCTTCGATACCATCAACAGCACTAACAATTACAATGGCATAATCCATCACCTGAATGGCACGTTCCATTTCAGGGGAAAAGTCGACATGTCCTGGCGTATCAATTAAATAATAGGTTGAATTGTTAAAATGAATGATACCTTGGTCTGCAAAAACCGTGATTCCACGATCCTTTTCAATTTCATGACTATCAAGAAAGCTATCCTTATGGTCAACGCGTCCTCTTTGTTTAATGCTTTTTGTATGATAAAGCAATTGCTCAGAAAAAGTAGTTTTTCCTGCATCTACATGCGCGAGTATTCCGATTGTCTTATGCATGGCTTCACCTCTGTCCATTTCTTACTAATGGTTTTATTATATCATGGTGCTTTTCGAATAAACCCTAGCTATGGTTCATGTTAAAGTAGATAAAAAGAATGGTATAAAAGGGGTTATGAATGTATGAAGTTAGTTTCATGGAATGTAAATGGATTAAGAGCTTGTGTAGGAAAAGGATTTTTAGATTATTTCAAAGATGTCGACGCAGATATCTTTTGCATACAAGAGGCAAAGCTACAATTAGGACAAATTGACCTTCAACTAGAAGGATATCACCAGTACTGGAATTATGCCGTGAAGAAAGGGTACTCAGGAACGGCTGTATTTACAAAGGAAGAACCACTATCGGTATCGTATGGAGTGGGGGACTTGGATGAAGAGCTCGAAGGAAGAATCATTACATTAGAATTCGAACAATTTTACTTAGTGAATGTCTACACGCCAAATTCTAAACGTGATTTAGCCAGGTTACCTTATCGTCTCGAGTGGGAAGATGAAATTCGTGTTTATTTAAAAAATCTAGATTCACATAAGCCAGTTATCTTATGTGGAGACTTAAATGTTGCGCATGAAGAAATCGACTTAAAAAATGCGAAGACAAATAGAGGGAACTCTGGATTTACACTAGAGGAGCGAGGGAAAATGACCACTTTGCTAGCGGATGGTTTTATTGATACCTACCGATATTTCTATCCGGATCAAGAAGGAGCCTACACGTGGTGGTCCTATATGAGTAAGGTGAGAGAGCGAAACATAGGATGGAGAATTGATTATTTTATTGCGTCTAAACGACTTTCTTCTAAATTGCAAAACGCAGCTATTCACCCTCATGTGCTTGGGAGTGATCATTGTCCAATCGTTTTAGAAGTGGATGTTAATCACGAGGAATAAAGACATATCTTTCGGCATTTCAATTTTTCCGCTGAATTGACTTGGACCAAAGAGAATTTGGACCTGTTCCATAAAAAAAGTTCTAGGGAACTTTGACATCCTTCTTTAATCACAAACTCACTAAACCTCATATATCATATAAGAAGGGACTTGTTATACAGTCCCTTTTTTAATTATACGTCTTAGGCAAGAGTATCTAATTCTATAAGAGCCTCTTGTTCTGCACGATCCAAAAAGTCATCAATTACTTGTTCTCCATTTTTACCACTACCTAATTTTAGCATCGCGCGCCCAACAAAGTTTATCCCTTCATTGGAACCAGCATAAGTAAATTTTGTCTGTTGTTCACTGATTTTTTCTAATTTGAAAGCTAAATTCATCTCAAATGCACGAGCGAGTTGAAATTGAATACGTTTAAATTTGTACGTTTGAGTATCCTCGAAATCCTTGATTTCTACTACATATGTTTCTTTTCTCTTTCCTTCTGAATAGGTCTGCTCATACGTAGAACCAACAACTCCCGGTTTCCTTTCAATCCAGCGATTTTCGACTACCTTAGGCATGATTCGTTGAGCGTTTTCTTCTTCAAATAGAGACCACACCGTGTCTATGGGTACATTAATTAGGCGTTCTTTTTCCCACTTCATTTAGTAGAACCTTCCTTTCCTGACCGTATAAAATTTTCAATTTCTAAAACTTTTTGTTGTTTTTCTTGAATTTCCTTGTTTAATCGATTCCCCTTTTTTACAAGTAGTTCTTCCAAGTTTACAAAAGATTCATCATCCATAACTGCCTTCATCTCCTGTATTGTACATCCAAAGCTTCTTAACTTGTGCAATAATAACGCTAAAAAATAGGAGCCATCGTCGTAATAACGATAGTTATTGACTGGATTTACAGATGCAGGTTCAAGCAAATGAACTTGTTCATAATATCGTAACGTTTCTTTACTCAATCCAGTTATTTCACTGAACTCGCCTATTAAATACATGGACTACCTCCTCTTCAAACAGTTTAAAGGATGTGGTGCACCACATAGTCAACCTTTGCCCACTCGAAATTTACCGCTATTTATCTGATTACTATAAAGGATTCAGATATGTTTGTTTAGTAAATCGATATTCCTTTCTTGCTATCTCTTTCACCTAAAACCCTATTTAAAAGAATGAAAATACCAAATGGTATGAAACCTTCATTAATTATGGCATTCATTAACTACCATTGTTTAAATTAACGCAGCATAAGGATAGATTCATGGATATCTTTTCGATATTTATAAAAATAGCCTAAACATGCTTGTCGTATACGGTAGTTTTAGTCAAAAAATTTTAAGATTAAAATAACTAAGTACTAGATGGCGTTGTTAAATATACAATCAAAATTATTGTTTAATCTCCATTAATGATGGTTAAATAATGATAT
>JBFELW010000107.1:0-6858 GCA_041551995.1 Paenisporosarcina sp. | reverse complement strand
TGAACACTTTTGGCTTAACTTTTCCAAGCAAAAAGAAGTTGAACCTTTTGTATTTTATTTAGAAGAACGAAGACAGTCTGTTAAGAGTTTGTTGCCTTTAGAAATGGAAAAAATGATTAGTGCTCTTTCAGTGAATGGATTCAACGGGTGGGAGAAGCATCATGAACAACTACTGACACAACTGAAAATACCACTAGATGTTGAAGGAGAAGTAACTAAGGTTTCAATTGGTTATGCGCTAAATCAAGCCATGAATTCAAAAGATAGATTAGAGCGTCAACAGGCAGCACAGGCTATTAATCAGGTATGTGAAACGAATGCAGACAACTTTGCTTCTGTACTAAATCGAATAGCGGGTTTTAGGCTGGACGTTTACGAGCAACGGGGATGGCAAAACCTTTTAATAGAAAGTGTTAAGCAGAATCGAATTCAAGAAGAAACCATTCATACTATGGTAGACACCATTAAGAAAAATAACGACCTTATCAGAGTGTATTTAGAAAGAAAAGTTAAACTAGATAAACTAGAAGACCCAGCCTGGTATGATTTGCAATTCCCTAGTTTTGTAATGGAAGAGAAAGTTTCTTACCCACAAGCAATTGAAATTATTACGAAACAATTTCATCAATTTAGTGAAAAATTAGGGAGTTTTGCGGAACACGCCTTTAAAAATGGTTGGATCGAAGCGGAAGACCGTCCGGATAAATCGGAAGGAGGATTTTGTGCTTCTATGCCTCTTTCAAAAGAGAGTAGAATTTTTCTTACGTTCCGAGGTAACTATCAAGATGTGGTAACCATGGCTCATGAACTTGGTCATGCTTATCATAATTATATTTTGCACGACGAATCTGCTTTTGTGCAGAGCAAGGGGACAAGTGTTGCTGAAACAGCCTCAACATTTATGGAAAACTTGGTGTTAGATGCTGCTATCGAACAGGCAGTTAACGAAAAGGAAAGATTGGCCTTGCTCGAAATGAAAATATTAAATGGGCTTAAATATTTAACTATGGTTCCACATATGTTCCAGTTTGAGTTGATGTTTTATGAAAAGAGAAAGAAAGGGTTGCTATCTGCTGATGATATTAGGAGTTTAATCTTGGAAGTTGAACATGAACTATTTGAAGGAATCATCAATGAACTCGATCCTTACAAATGGATGTACATCTCTCATTTCTACGATACAGAGAAAGCTTTCTATAATATTCCATACACTATTGGTTACTTGTTTAGCAATGGAATCTATGCATTAGCGAAGGAAAGCGAAAGCGGTTTTGTTGACCGGTACGATGAACTTCTTCGCAATTCAGGTAGTATGACAGTGGAACAATTAGCCGAGAAATTCTTAGGGAAAGATATAACCAAACCAGAATTTTGGGAAGCTTCCATTCAACCATTACGTGAGGCAATGGAGGAGTATTTACGTTTGACAGAAAAAATGGTGTGATTTTCATCTTGTATTTTAATGATTTCCTAGTATGTATCAAACCCCCAGTCCTCAAATGAGGTTAGCTGGGGGTCTGAATTTAAGAATGCTTTATAATTGGTCTGAACTAATACCTTCTACAATCCATGAACCCTCACTCTTTGTTAAGGTATATTTCATTTCGATATGGCCAATCATGAGATTTTCTCACTATTTTATTCAATTTTAACAACCCTTATATTAAGTGTATAGTATACCTTTTCACGTTAGAATGGATTATAAACATAGGATTTATCATTCTTTATCTTACAGTTGAAGGATTGATTGTAGGCTAATTATTAGATGAATTAGTCTAAACACTGTACTATTTCTTATTAGACATCTTTTTTGTAGAAGATAGTGTTATTCCATTTCTGAAGGAGTGAAAATATTGGCAACTAGTACTATGAGAAAGTTTAACAATGTTCCTTTATCTGTCCTCGATCTTGCCCCAATAAATGTGGGTAGTCATGCAGGACAGTCATTTAAAAATAGTGTTGAATTAGCACAGCATGTAGAAAAATTAGGATTTAACCGCTATTGGTTAGCCGAACACCACAATATGCCAGGTATTGCGAGCTCAGCTACATCCGTCATAATTGGGCATATTGCCGGTGCAACCGAAAAGCTACGTATAGGTTCAGGTGGCATCATGTTACCTAATCATGCTCCACTTGTGATTGCCGAACAATTCGGTACACTGGAATCATTATATCCAGGTAGAATAGATTTAGGTCTTGGTCGTGCACCGGGAAGTGATCAAGCAACGGCCTACGCATTGCGCCGAACGTTACAAAGCACAGGGAATGACTTTCCTGAACAAGTAGAAGAACTTGAAGCTTACTTTGAGCAGGGGATGGCCGGTAGAGTTCGAGCCTTTCCAGGGGAAGGACTTAAGATTCCAATTTGGCTTCTTGGATCAAGCGGTTTTAGTGCAAAGTTAGCTGCAGAAAAAGGATTGCCATTTTCTTTTGCTAGTCATTTTTCAAACGAATACACTTTACCTGCTATGCAAATTTATCACCAACATTTTAAACCTTCAAAGGTACTAGAAGAGCCATATGCTATGCTTGGTGTCAATGTGATTGCAGCCAATACTGAAGAAAAAGCTCGGTGGTTAGCTACTTCACAACAACAACAAATGTTTGACTTAATGCGAGGTATGCCTAGACAATTCCAACCCCCAATCGACGATATTCATTCGGTATGGACGGCTAGGGAACAAGCTACTTTTGAAGAAAAACTTTCATCAACCTCAACAATTGTTGGCACAGCAGATACAGTCAAACGAAAACTTGAGCATTTTATAAATGAAACTAGAGCAAATGAAATTATCATTAATTCACACATATTCCACCATGAAGATCGACTACGTTCTTATGAAATTGTCGCGGAAATGATGGAATAAAGAAATGAATTTAATCATTTAGAATTTCATAAGTATTGAAGCAGACATCCAATTTATTTATGATTGGGTGTTTTTCTTTAGACCAAGTTGTTATGGGTTATTACTTATTAGGGATAGTAATAGGCATAAGTATTTACGTCCAACTGATACCTTGCTTGATATGGGTACAGGTGCAAAGAAAAGAAAATGGATATATTGTTCCGAAAGAACATCGTTTTATGATAGTTGCCCAGAAATAATAAAATGATTGTTTATAAAATCACAAATGAAAGAAGCTCGAGGTTAACGGGTTCTCTTCTGAGATACAAAAACTTAACACAAAACATAAAGGGGCTATCACATCAGAATCAATTCAGTAGTCCTCTGTTTGTTGATATATCAAATTTTCGCTCTAATATCCCCATTTTTAGCTATATATTTGGTATACTACAATGAAAGTTGTAATGCAACAACTAATCATTCTGCTAATTGATATGCTAAGAGTACCTCCAATCTACATCGTTTTTTATAAACTGAAAAGTTTTTATTTTGCAGGAAGAAATATAAATATTGGTGCAATAAATAAAATAGGATTTTATTTTTTATTCAACTAAAAAAGAAGTTTAGTTTTAAGATGGAACTATGAAAGTCTTTGTTGAATTTAAAAGTAAAGGAGTGGATAAAGATGGTTGGAATTTCAAAAGGTATTGCTAAAAAGGAAATAAAAAGCAAAATGAATCAGTTGTTTGAGGACCAAAAGAATAGTCATGTTCATAGTCATGTTTTATATAAGTACAATGGATTAGAAAATTATTTTAAACAGGTTTTGGATTATATCCAAGATGGCATTGCAGCGGGGGATTACGTGATTCTCATAGAGAATGCTCGACTTTACCCTATTATTCATAAAGAACTGAGCACACTTTTATCGAAAGATGAAATGGAGTTCATTCACTATGTAAACAGTCTCGATTTCTATTGGTCAAGTGGAAGTTATCATCCTCCTTCAATCGCTGAATACTTTAGTAAAACGATTCAAAGTTATGTTGAAGGTAAAATCTCTTTCCGAGCATGGGCACATGTCGAGTGGGCAACTATGGAAGAGCCGCTGCATCTGATAAAAGATTTAGAGGAAATAGTAGACGAAGCAGTAAATCTGCTGGCGTTTCCATTAGTTTGTGCGTACGAAGGAAAGAAAATGCCAGACTTCCTCAAAACGAGTTTGATGGAAACACATCCTTATGTTCTAATGGAAGATGATTTAATTGTCTCGGAACAATATAAGCCATCGATTGTAGGGAAATAAAACACGCCTAGGAGAATTTCCTAAGCGTGTTTTTCACCAATGAAATTGACATTTCTCACCAGACTAACGGGTGCATTAGTCAGTTGGGTAGAAGATTATACCGCTGACTAAAATTTGTAAAGAGAAAAACACTGAGTATACTCTCAGTGTTTTTTGTATTTTGAGCAATCAAAATTGTCACAAAAGCACCGCAAAATATGCGGTGACCATTCCATTTCGTTTTAAATAGTTATTTACAGCTACATTTGAAATTTTTCATCTCTCAAGAGAAACCGTTACTTGAAGTTGAAGCTTTTTTATTTTCAAGCTATTTTAAATAAAATCGTCTTCTATCAATAATTTTCAACTTTTAAATCCATACTATACGCTGAGGTGAAAAAATTGTATAAACTATTGTCTCATAATGACTTAGATGGAGTTGGATGCGGCATTTTAGCAAAACTCGCTTTTGGTAAAGATGTTAGGGTTAGGTACAATTCTGTTGCAAGTCTTAACCGAGAAGTTGAGTGGTTTTTAGAGAATGACAATAAAGAAACATTCTTGTTTATTACAGATTTGTCAGTAAACGAAGAAATGGAAAAGAAACTTGAACTGTTTTATCAATCGAACGGGAATGTCCAGATGATTGATCATCACAAAACTGCACTCCATTTTAATAATTATGACTGGGGATATGTTCTGGTTGATGATGATGAGGGGAAATTAACTTCAGCTACATCTTTATTTTATGACTTTCTAGTTGAAACAAAGCATATCGAACCTTCAGATGCTGTTTCCGAGTTTGTTGAACTTGTTAGACAATACGACACCTGGGAATGGGAAAAGAACGACAACCATCAAGCACAAAGACTCAATGCTCTCTTTTTTCTGATTTCAATTGAGGATTTTGAAGAAAAAATGATGAGTCGATTAAATAATAGTGAGCATTTTAGCTTTGATGAATTTGAAGTGAAAATTTTGGATATGGAAGAACATAAAATTGAACGATATATCCGCAGGAAAAGACGAGAACTAGTTCAGGCACAAGTAGGAGAGCTTTTTGCGGGCATTGTATATGCAGAGTCTTATCATTCAGAACTTGGAAATGAACTTGGTAAAGAGTATCCGCATTTAGATTATATTGCTATTTTAAATATTGGTGGTAAACGGTTAGGATTTCGTACAATTCACGATGATATTGATCTTTCTGAGGTAGCAAGTCAATTTGGTGGTGGGGGTCATGCAAAAGCATCTGGATGTTCTTTGAATGAGGATGCGTATCAACAGTATGTTGTAGAGACATTTCATTTAGATCCCTTAAGGGAAGATGCAAAAAGAAATCGTTTTAATTTGAAGCGATCATCTTTTGGTTCTTTATATAAAAATGGAATGGATGAAACCTTTTTCCTTTCCTCACAAAATGACAATGAATGGTTTATTGAAAAAGATAAGATGAAAATGAACCAAACATTTCCTGATTTTGATGAAGGAGAAAAGTTCATTAAAAGAAATTATATGGCTTGGCTAGTGAGAGATGATGCTTTTGTGAGTTATTTAATGGATCAAGTTAGTGGCAGTAGAGAAATATAGAAACTGTTTAATAATTTAAATAGAAAGTAAAAGGAGTTTGCATATGGATTTAAATCTGATTTGGCAAACAGTCCTCATTTTTTTGATTGGTACCATCATCCTACGAGTTAGTGGCAGGAAATCAATTTCGCAAATGACAATTCCACAAACCGTAATAATGATAGGGATTGGTTCGTTACTCATTCAACCCGTCACGGGGAGAGGACTATGGCCAACTTTTGGTGTAGCTGCAATATTAGTATTGAGCTTGATCATTACAGAATACGTTCAGGTGAAATTAGATAAAGCAGAAACGGTGTTTTCAGGTAAAGCAGTAACTGTTATTGAAAATGGAATTTTAAATGAGAAGAACTTAAGAAATCTGAGACTTCCGGTTGATAAGTTAGAAGCACGGCTTCGTCAGACAGGAATTACAGCGATCAATGATGTTCAATTTGCCACGATTGAGTCAAGTGGTCAATTGGGTTACACATTAAAAGAAGCAAAACAACCTGCGACTAAAGAAGACATACAAAATCTTATTCAATTTATTCAATCAGGAGTACTAAATCAAAGTAATCATGCAATTCCTCAGAATAATATATTCACGGAGACCATACAGAAAGAATCGCAAAATGTTCCACGTCATTTACAATAAGAAGTTTTGTATCACGATTAATTTTCAATCAGACACCATTTAAGTTTAAGGAGGCTAGCAGGATGGGAATGAGCAAAGAAATTCAATTATTAAAGGATTTTCATAGTGGTGCCCGGAATGTATTGAGCGTTTATTTAAACACCAATCCAGGTGACCCAGAACAATTAAATGGAGCATGGAAAATTCATATGAAAAATGAATTTAAGGACTTGGAAAAGTACTTAGAAGCTGCTGATAAACAAGATGAATTAAAGTCATTTATACATCTCAAGGAGAAAATATCGAGTGAGATTGATGTTAAACAAGATGAGTTGCAAAAAGGTGTGATTATATTTGCATCTGAGGAACCTGAATTGTGGTCTGTTTTTTATGTACAAGTACCGGTTAAAACTAGTTTTCATTGGGAAGACCATCCGGTCACTGAAGAATTAGAATATATGTACAAAGCCTACCCAGAAGCAGCAATTGTCTTACCAAGTTTTGGTGAAGTACGTATT
>JBFELW010000106.1:0-6925 GCA_041551995.1 Paenisporosarcina sp. | reverse complement strand
TACCTGCGGCATGCCATGACATACGGATGAAGAACGGACCATAGTGTCCATAGTCAGCTGGCCACCAGTCTTGACTATTTGTCATTAGATCGCGAAGATCTTGCTTTAATGCATCATAATCTAACTTTGCAAATTCCTTTTTGTAATCAAAATCTTCCCCTAAAGGATTCGATTTCTTATCATGTTGATGCAGAATATTTATATTTATCATATTCGGCCACCAGTCTTTATTCTGCGTACGACCCGGTTTTGTCGAAGTCGTAATCGCACTATCTTTGTGTCCTCCTGTTACTGGACATTGTGCATCTCCTGCCGCTGTGTGGCGCTTTTCATCATTGTTATCATGTACATTGTTTTCCATTTCCTAAACCCTCCTAGTGATAATGAAAATAGTAATCTTCTATCTATATTATTGCTGGTGTTTCTAATAACGGATAGTCATTCTTACATTAGAATTATACTAAAGTGGAGATGGTTTGAAAAGTTTTAAGCATGTAAATATGATCAATAAATGATAATTTTTCAGATTAAAAAATCACCTACGTCTAGTTTAACTTTGGTACTCATAGAAATACATCGATAAGTCTTCAATTTTATGAATTTTCAGTAAATTTAGTGTGTATGACGTATCATATAGATACATCATACGGATTTAAATGATAACGTCACCAACAATACATTTTGATAATAACTGCGTCAGATCAATAAATTTAGATTATTTACTATAATCAGAGTTAGAAAAAAGGACGAGATAAACTAGATTTATTTTCAGAGAAGAATCGTACTTACTTATGGTATGGTTCACCGTGATATATCTAAATGAGGTTTGTTTTTAAAATTTATTATTTAGAACACGGCCAATATTCGTTTTTCCTAATTCTCGTACCGCTGTCCAATAGAGTGCAACTTTTGCCGTTGACCACATATCTTCATTATTAAAATAATCACGAAGTTATAATAAATAAATTTTTACCGTATTAATTTATCATATTAAAACTAAACTCCTCAGAATTCTGATAATAATTTGACATTAAAGAATGCTTTGATTTTAAAAGCTATGAAAGAAAAAACCGCACCTATTATGGTACGGTTTACTGGAAGCACATATATTTCCTGCTACATCAGTTGCTGATACTTAAATTTGTGTTCGTTCACTTAGCTTTTCCCTAAACTTATTTTCCTTTATTATCTAGTTCTAAGTCTTTTTGATATTTACCATTATTATATTTTGTTAAAGAAGGTATACCAGAGATATAACCAATACCACCTGTTTTATTAATACCAATTTGTTCGTCAACAGCTTTAACTAATTCATCTTTGTTAACAGCTGTAATTGACTTACTATCTACTTTATCTCCAGGATGTTGGAAATTACTGAAAATGTATGAGAAACCATTGCGGTCATCTGCAGCAAATAATCCTGTTGCTTCCGCTCCTGCGGGGACAGATAAAATACGTTCTAATTCTTTCGTATCAACATTATATGCCCAAACAAAGTTATTTGTGTGAGCACCACTATCTTCACCAATAAAGAGGGTTCTCATTGCTTCAGAATAACTTAAGTTATCCGGATTCGCTACTTTGTCTACATTTGCTGTATTTCCATATGCATCAGCTTCAGGAAGATCCTCCCCTACTACCAATCCATGCATTGATGGTGCTACATAAGAGCTATCAATAACTTTTCCTCCGCTATCCTTTTGACCACCTTGCAAATCTAATTGATAAGTTACACCAGCTTTAATTTTTGGTAGTTGGATATGGTCTGCCGGATCTTTTCCTGTTGAATCTTTTTCCATTCCCTTACTTTGATCGGCAATAGCAATATATACTTTTTTATCCTTTTCGTTTAACGTTACACCTTCCATTTTGTTAAATTCAGTAGTCGCACCCAGCATTGCTGCGTATCGGCGTGTTTCAAGGAAGGCCGCTGCTTTTTCTTGACCAGGTTTAAGTTTTAGATATTCTGTTTTACCATATGAATATTGTTTTATCGCTGTAAAACCTTCTTTTGGAACATCAGAAGTTTCAAAAATATCATTGAATGTAATGCCGCTATCAATAATATTTTTCACTTCTTTATCCGTTGCATGTCCTAAATTAACCCATTCTAAGTCTCCTGAACCACCATTCTCAGTTCCTGTTTGTTTAAATTTCGCTGCGTATAGTGTACCCGCTGATAAATCTTTTGCTTTATCAGCTACATACATAAACATTCCTGTATTACCACCATCATCACCGTAAAATACAGTTTTGTTGTCAGGCATTACTTTAGCTAACTCATGGGAGAAACGTCCTGTGCTGTAATGTTTTACAACTGATGCTTCACCATTTTTATCTACAGTAATTTCAGGGGTGTAGCCATAGAAATAAGGATTAGCCTTTGCTTTATCTCCAAAATAGAATTGAGCAAATGTTTCAACTTGACTTCTTGTTTTTGATGTAGGATCTGCAAATTGGCGAGCATCTGGCTCATATTCTTCTGAACCTAAGTGTGTATTCCAAGGTGATAAAGATCCATTACATGGAATCCAAAGTCCATTTACTGCTGAAAAATCAATTTTTTTAACATTGGCAGGTTTAAGTTCACCTGTTTTTTTGTCTTGTTCCATCTCAGTTAAAGACATAGATGCTGGAACTAAACCGTAAGCTGACTGACCAGCAGCATCAATTGATTGATATTCATAATGTGTAACCATATAAAGTTTGCCGTCAATTGGCATTAATAAACTATTTGAATCCGGAGCATCTGAAACAAAGTATTCTCCATCTGTACTACTTGGATCAACGATTGGGTTTCCGTTCACATCAATCGGTGTACCTGCAGGGATTTTTTCCCCTTTAACTGTTGCTACCTTATCTTCTGATTTAAAAAGGTAGTTATAAGACAACGGAAATGTTTTTACTTTTCCATTGCTATATTTCACATCAACCGTTGCAGTTGTATACGTTTTTACCATTTCATCAATAGTTGATGGTGCTTTCATTCCGTTAAATTTAACAAATTCTATTTTACTATTATCCTTAGCTGTCGCTGCTGTCGGTAATAATGCTGGAAATGTAATAGCTAAAGCAAGAGCTAGAGTAGCCCCTGTTTTCACAAGTTTCTTATTAATCATCTAATGATTCCTCCTAGTAGATTTATATTTATAATTTAATTAAACCAAAACTATATAAAGACAATGTTAATTTTTTGTAATAATATTATTAATTCCACAAGGGGGCTGTCCGATAAGTCCCTAAAATAAAGCAAGTGGAGAAAACAGGTTGTTTTCCTCCACTTGCTTTTGAATTTTTATAATCTTTTTCTGAAAGTAGCTGGCGATTGTCATATGGATTGAAGTAGGGGATAGTTGTCTTTTTAAAGTCTTTTTTTCCTTATATTAATTTACTAACAAAAATAAACAAACTTATAAAAGGTAAAAACTTACTTTTTGGCCACGGTAATCACAAATGGAGTGGAGCAACTTTGGAGGCGGTCATCAAATAGATTTTGGTGATATTAGAGACACAAAAAAAAGAGTAGAATGCTAAGATTTATTTCAGCATTCTACTCTTTTTTGACTGAGTGCTTATTTTTATTAAGATAATAATGAATTCAAAGAATTAAATACTTTTTAACTTTTAACTAGAAACCTCATTTACTTATGGTACGGTTCATTTTTTATAATTCGAAATGCACGATAAATTTGCTCTACTAATACTAACTTCATCAACTGATGGGGGAGTGTCATTTTAGAGAACGATAGTTTTTCATCTGATCGTTTCATTACGACTTCGTGTAATCCAAGTGATCCACCAATGACGAACGCTACTTTACTTCGACCATAAGTCATCAAGGACTGAATATCAGTTGCCAGTTGTTCGGAGGACTTCATTTTTCCCTCAATCGCAAGTGCAATAACGTAAGTATCTGGTCCAATTTTCGTCAAAATTCGTTCTCCTTCTTTTCTCTTAACAATCTCCATATCAGCATCACTTAAATTTTCAGGTGCTTTCTCATCAGCTACTTCTATCAATTCAATTTTTGCGTAACTTCCAAGTCGTTTTGAGTATTCATCTATGCCCATTATTAAATACTTCTCTTTTAATTTCCCTACAGAGATAATTGCAATATTCACAGGTTATCCACCTTTACATATAATTTACAAACACGTTATCCACAGGAGTTATGCACATATCCACAGGGCATAACTATATATAGTGGTCAATCAATTGTTCGCCACTAAATATATTGCCTTCTCCTCACAGTAATCACATTTTGTGGATAACTTTTCTTCCTCTGTTAGTTCTGTTAATATTGGAAAGGTATTTTGTTCAGCAACAAACATGTCAAGTGCATGGTCTATATGGGTTTGACAACATTTAATATTCAATTTTACTCATCCTTTCGTTTTTCGAAGTAATCGCTAAGTTATACACAATTCGTTCATCTTTATCCACAGTCTATTTTAACAAAGTAAAAGCGAGTAGGGAAGGTACGGGTTCACACCCTCTACTCGCTGTGTAAATCTTTTGTAAAGCTAATTATGTTATCCACAAGTTCTTTTCTTCCGTCCACCTTTATTTTCTCATGTATTAAGGTGTTGAATTATCCGTTAGAGTAAGGGTCATTTCCATAAGTTGACCACGTCGATATATTTTAACCTCAAGTTCATCGCCTATTTCTTTTCCACTGTATAAGTGTTTACGTAGTTCGATAATATTCTCAACCTTTTCTCCATCCATTTCTACAATCACATCATATTTTTCCAGTCCTGCAATTTCTGCTGGCGATTTCCCAAGAACTTGATCGATGACCGCTCCTGTAGAAACTTCTTCTGGTAGTTTTAATGTTTCTCTTTGATGGAAAGCTGAAACGTTTGTTACATCAACAAGTGTTACACCCATTGCCGGCCGTTTCATTTCTCCATAGCGTTCTAAATCCTCAATGACTGGTATTGCAGAATTAATTGGTATGGCTAAGCCAATTCCCTCTACTGTTGCCTGAGAAATTTTCATGGAGTTAATACCGATTAACTGGCCAGCCAAGTTAATAAGAGCCCCACCACTGTTTCCTGGATTAATGGCTGCATCTGTTTGTAGTACTTCCGCTTGCCAATCTTCTTGCCCATCACCATTTAAATCTACTGGTATGGCTCTTTCTTTTCCTGAAACCACGCCTGTTGTAACTGATCCAGAAAAATCTAAACCTAGTGGGTTTCCTATGGCAATTACAGTTTCTCCTTGCTTAAGAGCTTCTGAATTACCAAATTCAGCAACTGTCGTCACTTTTGAAGCATCCATTTCAAGTACTGCTAAATCTGTCCAAATATCCGTTCCAAGTAATTTTGCTTCTACTTTTTCTCCATCTGCTAATGTCACTTCTATTTGATTTGCCCCTTGAATCACATGATTATTTGTGACAACATATGCTTTCCCATCTACCTTTTTATAAATTACACCCGATCCTGTACCTGCTTCTTGCGATGAAGGAGTAGGATTTAAGAAATCAGAAGATGTCTGGATATTCGTTACACCCACTACAGAATTTGCTGCTATTTCAACAGCTGTCGTGACATCGGTTGTAATGTCAGCAGATATTCTCGTTATTTCTTGTGACGTTTGAGAATTTTGATTTCCTGCCGATGATCGTTCATTAGGCATTAATCCTACTAATGAAGGCATCATTAACCAGACAATCAGTGCACCAATAATAACGCCAATGAATCCACTAAAAAAGTAACCTGCTTTACTGTTCTTTTTTACGGACCGTTTTTCTGGTTCTTTTGGTTGTTCTTCATAATAATCCATATTCAGCTTCCTTTCTACTATTCATTAGTATTACCTTACCAACTCAACATTAAAATTAGATGAAAAGGAATTTAAAAATTGTTCAAAATTGCACTCTAAATCATTAAAAAGAAAAAGCCTCACAAATTGTGAGGCTTTAGACTATGACGAGTTCTGTTGATTTATTTGCGTCTGTATCATGTAATGTTAGGAATTCACCTGGGACAATACCGCATGACTCAAGAGTTTGAGCAACACTCATTCTCGCTAAATCTTTCATATTATTATCTTTACTTAGATGCGATAAGTATATGCGGGTTGGCTTGTTTTCAACCACTTCACTCATAGCGACTGCTGCATCTTCATTTGAAACATGACCTACGTCGCTTAAAATACGACGTTTAATCGACCATGGATATCGACACATTTGTAGCATACCGATATCATGGTTACTCTCAAAAACAAATGAATCTGCTCCACGAATATGACCCTTCATTCGATCACTGACGTAACCTGTATCCGTTATTAGTACAAGTTTACGTCCATTCTCATGAAAAACATAAAACATGGGATCGGCTGCATCGTGTGAAACTGCAAATGATTGTATATCTATTGAACCAAACGACTTCACTGTTTCCATATCAAAATGAAAACGTTGCTCTAGAGGTATTTTACCAACTAAATGATCCATTGCTGTCCATGTTTTAGCATTTGCATAAATCGGTACGTTATATTTACGAGCTAGCACCCCTAGCCCTTTAATGTGATCACTATGTTCATGCGTGACTAATATTCCGCTCAATTTCTTCATACTTCGGTTAACAGAAGCAAATAATTCTTCCATTTTTCGTCCACTTAAACCGGCGTCTACGAGAAAAGCATGTTCATCATTTTCAACGTATATGGCATTGCCACTGCTACCGCTTGCTAAAACACTAAAACGCATGATAAAACTCCTTACCCTTCTTTTACTTCATCTTCATCTTCTGGAACTTCTTCTTCTTTTTCAAACTCGATAATTTTTCCTTCTACCGCATTAATAAAATAGTCTTCAATTAAACCATCTTTTAATTTTACACGAACATGCCAAGTTGGAGCAAACACTTGCGTTTCTGTGAAATGAACAAGAGTGGAATATCCTAATGAGATATCC
>JBFELW010000105.1:0-6950 GCA_041551995.1 Paenisporosarcina sp. | reverse complement strand
GTATTCATTTTCTACAGAATTTAATATATCTTGTCCCATTCCTACATCATCAAGGTTGATAACACTTGCTTTCGCTTGTGTAAATAACCGAAGCTTACATGCTTTGTAATGCTCAAATGTTTTGTGGTATTCCAAATGTTCCTCTGAAATATTCGTATGAATAGCTACGTCAAACTCAAACCCTGAAACGCGATATTGATTAAGCGCAATTGATGAAACCTCCATGACAGCTGCTTGATCGCCAACCTTTACAAGTTCTCGAAAAATGAATTGCAAATCAGAAGACATGGGTGTTGTTGGTGTACTTTTTTTAATTTTGAGCTTCTCTTTCGAGGTATAAATTCCGTTCGTTCCCATCATGCCACATGGGATGCCCACTAAGTTAAACAATTCGCGCACATACGTTGCAACAGTTGTCTTGCCGTTGGTTCCGGTAACCCCGATTTTAAGTAAATGTTTATGTGCATGTCCGTAAAATTCTATTGCTGTATGAGCCAAGGCTTCACGAGAATCTTTAACAATCACAAATGATATCTCCGGGTAAGTATTAAAAATCGAAACAAATTTAAGTGAATCTGATCCAATTATGGATGTAGCACCGTTTTCAATTGCTTCATCTATGTATAAATGACCGTCAGTTTCTTCTCCAATAATACAGAAGAAAGCGGAATTAGGCTGCACGTCTCGCGAATCATAGACAACGCCTGTCGTTTCTTGACTTGTTGGTCCATATATCTGGAGCGCATTTATTTTTGGAAGTTGAGTCCATTGAATATACATGAAAGGCTCCTTTTTACTCATCTTAGTCATAAATCAGTGTAACACTTATTTGATCAAAATATGACACCCTTCGACAAAATGCTATTTTTGACCTAAGAAAATATAAGTACATATTTTAATACCCACTTTTCTTCATTTAAAACATGGATTAATACTAGTATGTGAATAAATTACATGGCAATCCTTTAAAAATTCAATCATTTATAAAAGGTTTATTTACTTGACATCAAGAATATAAAAAAGAGGAGGCGAACAGAGTGAAATTACTTGTTATTGGTGGAACATCATTTATTGGCAGGCATTTAGTTGAAGCCGCGAAAGCCAATGGTCACGAACTTGTTTTATTTAATAGAGGCAAAACTAATCCGGGAATTTTCGAAGGAATGCGTCATATTCGCGGAGATCGGAAAGCAGACGCTCACTTGTTGGGGAATGAAGAATGGGATGCAGTAATTGACACATGTGGCTACACGCCAAATGATTTGAAACCTGTGATCGAAGCAATAAAAGACAAAACAAAAATGTATATGTTCATCTCGACTATTTCTGTTTACGATAATTATAAAAATGGTCGTCCTACTGAAAGAAGTTCAACCTTTACACAACAAATTCAAACAGACGAAGTAACTGGTGAAACATATGGTCCGTTAAAAGTGATGTGTGAAGATGTCGTCAATCAAGCTTTTGGAAATCAAGCATTAATCATTCGGCCATGTATCGTTGTAGGACCAAATGATCCGACTGATCGATTTACGTATTATGCAACACGTTTAACAAAACCGGGTCCTATTGCATTACCTGGAGGACCAGAGACAGAGCGTAAGGTGCAATGGATTGATGTTCGGGATATGGCGAAATGGATTATTCATATGTTGGAAATAGGAAAGACCGGAACCTATAATGCGGCATCCAATCCGTTAACAATGAACGAATTTATGGATGAGATTGCAACTCGTCCTATTCAAAAAGAATGGATTGAGGATAAAGTATTAGGACAAGAAGATTTAGGATCAAGAGGTTTTCCTTTTTGGGTACCAATGTCAGAAGACTATCCAGAAGGGTTTGTGATTGTAGAAAATAAGAAAGCGGTTGAAAACGGTTTAAGATTCAGACCACTCCGAGAGACTGCAGAAGACACAAGGGAATGGGCAGGTAACCGTGAGTTAAAAGCAGGACCAACTCCTGAGATAGAAGAAAAATTTCTCAAAAAGAAGTAGTGTATTCGATCGAAATTGCCCTTTGAGGTATAGAGAGAAATGGTGTATACTTATATCAATAGGACTAGGTGCGTCAACACCTAGTCAAACAATCGCTTCATAATTGAAAGCGGTAGGTCCAGTTTAATTTGAAGTAGCCGTCTCGCCTAACCAGTGGGGACGGCTATTTTTTATTCATAAAGAAAATAATCAAGGACACAACGATTGAAAAACCTGCGAACATTACGGTAGCTAGCTGCATCAATAAGCTCATTGACTCAAAACTTGTCAAATGCATGACCTCCAATCTACTGGAAGTAACCATCCGCTATATCATCCACGATTGTCCATTGATTATAACATAAAACGAATGTATGTTCGTATATTATTTTTAAAAAAGAGAACATGGCTAACAGTTACGCATTCCGAGGGCTTGTACGGGGCAACGGGAAGTTTTGTCACGAAGGCTTGTAGCAATATTAGCCTTCGTTCCTTGTTGATCTCGCCCTTTCACTCTTCCTGCAGGAAAGACTCAGAACCAAAGGGAATTTAAATCTAGTATTTGCTGGTGTGTCGTTTATTGCTCCATATCTTAAGTAGTAAGTGATTGTAGTGAAAAGCGGCGGAAAACATCTGCTCCTGTATCGCTACGCTAGCTTCGTCGCAAAGAATAAGACCTTTTGGTCCTATTCTTTCCAGCGGGAATAGCGAGTCCAGTTGAGACCCCACCAATTGAACGAAGGCTAAAAACGCCACCTCGTGTGGCGACGCCTTCGTGACCAACATCATGTTGGCCTCACGGGCCGCCCGCGGAAAGCGTCCGCTTGAAACGGAAATCAATAAAATTATTTACAACAACATTTTATTAGAAAAAAGGCCATTCTTAAAAGTCATTATAACCGACTTTTAGAACAACCCCTTCCTTCTCAAGTTCGTACAAGAGATTTCTGTTTGTAAATCATCATAATCATACGAGAACGCTGTTTTTCAATGGTGTGACGAGATGCATTAACAATGATTTCTAGTCCGTTATCATAACGAAGGATAGAAGACTTTTCTGTATGTTTTCTTACAGTAAAGGAATGGTTGAAAATCCACATACAGTCGAGATGATAGGGTGACCTGGTTGGAAATGCTTCAATTCCGTTTTCAGCAATCAATAAAGGTGTTTTTTTAGGGTAATCCATTTGAAATCGGGAAGCACGAATTCGTCCTTCGTATGTAGAAAAATAACGCATACAGGCAAGGTTTAGGAGCTCTAGCTGCGAAACATTTGATGTGTATGAACCATGTGTAGTAATGATACGCGTTTTCAACGTTCCTTCGAAAATAGGGTGAATGATTAATGTGGTTGAATCGATCCATAATGAGTCACAAGTGCGCAAGAAAAGACCTCCTAAACGTGATAATTTGAATGTAGCATGTCGGTTGTCGATATTCAATCAGAAAATACATATTTTTTGGAAAATTTGGTGGGTAGTAGGATATAAATAACTTAACGAAACTTGACGTTTGAGACCACCAAACGTAAAAACTGTCGATTAGAACATAATTTTAGCGTCAATTAAACTAAAGCCACCTAGGAATAAATTCAGTGTGCATGCTGAAAAAGGATCCCAAAGTGGAAACGTTCGATGACGTATTAATCACATATGAACCAATGATTTATGCATGTGTAAGAAGATTACGTATCTATAAGGACCATGAGCAATTTATTCAGGTTGGAAGGATTGGTTTATGGAATGCATGGAAGAGGTATGAAATGGAAAGAGGAGATTTTGCACCATTCGCCTACCGAACAATATATGGGACGATGCTTGATGAATTGAAAAAATCGAACACAAATGATCTGCAGTTATTACCTATTGAAGACGACATACTAGAACGACTAATGGGTTCACCAAGAACCTTGCATTGTACAAGTTACGTAAGCGAAGCCATTGAATCACTCAACAGCCAGGAACAACGAATCATTCAACTTCTTTTTATTGAAGGATATACATTGGATGAAGTAGCTAGTCATTTTCGTATTTCTAAATCTGGAGTGAAGAAAAGGCGAGAAAGAACACTTGTGAAACTGAGAAATTTTATAACCAAGAATTTTTCTTGATTATTATTCAAAGTTCCCTAAGAATAGTGTATAGGTACTTAACAACATGAAACAACTATATCGCCTATCAATCGTCATGGAAGAATAAAATCATGTACAATATGAGTATTGTAAATGGTTAAAACCTCTATAAAATGAGCAGTATTTATTCGAAATAAAATAGGTTGAATGTAGAACTAGAGTAGAGAAGATCCCCCAAAGGATTAGTAATGAAAATAGAGTAAAAGGAGTCTACAGATGACTGAAAACACCGAACTATATAATTATTTATCTACAAAGACAAAGCAACTATCTGAAGAATGGTATGAGTCTATTGATAAAGCCACAGCTAAAGGTGTATATGCATCGACAGATCCGAAAGTTATTGCGAAGTTAAAACATCAAAACCTTAGATTTCATCATCAGTTTATAAAAATATTCCTAGAAGATGAAAATCAATTTTCTCAGGAATTTGAATCATGGGTCAAAGAAGTTTCCCGAGATTCCGATCATCTTTTAACACCAACACATATCATAATAGATGAGTTTTTAAATACTCAAAATCAGTACATGCTATTGCTAGAGAATTACGCGCTAGAACATAGCCATGAATATACAATGAAAGATATCCTACTATGGGGACATGTCGTTAATAAAGCGTTTGGTAAAATTATTTCTCGCTTTGTGGAAGCTCATCAAACTTTGGCCTTTACCCGTCTTAGAAGCCAACAAGCGGTAATAAATGAGTTGACTGCACCTGTTATCAAGCTGCAACAAGGCATTGGATTATTACCGGTGATAGGGGACATTGATACCCAACGTGCTAAGTATCTGCTAGAACATACTTTAATTGAATGTTCGAGAAAGCAAATCAATCATTTGTATGTCGATTTATCTGGCGTAACCTTGATCGACACGATGGTAGCCATGCAAATCTTCCAACTAATTGATTCTTTAAAAATTGTCGGTGTTAAAACAACATTATCTGGTGTAAGACCGGAAATTGCATTAACAGCGGTCCAACTAGGAATTAATTTTAAAGACATTCAAATTACTGGAAATTTATCACAAGCACTTCAGCTCCTACTTAAATAATGAGACAGAGACCTTTACCCGTGTTGGTGAAGGTTTCTTTTATTACAAACAGATTAAATATTGACGAAAGAGTTTACTAAGAATCGAGCTAAGGGTAAATAGAGAGTAGAACGAAACCAATAGGAGGATATACCATGAATACAGAATCGAATTCTTATAAACACATAGAAGTAGCTCGTACAGAAGATGAAATGTACAACAGGTTAGAAACATTAAAATCACAAGGCTATGAGGAAACTGATATTCATGTTATTTCTAAGGATCATTCTCAAATTAGTACGCTGAGCCGTCATTCTAATGTGGCTACGCATGAAGCAGGAACTATTAAGGATAAGTTCAAATCATGGTTTACAGGAGAAGATGCAGTAACCGAAGGGCTTCGTCCTCTTAATTTAACTGAAGCTGAAAGAGAAAAGTATTCAGGTGAAGTTGCCAGAGGAGGATTTATTCTATACACAGATCGTGCCCCTACTCAAAACGGAGAGGTTGCTAGTGAAGAATATGACACGTTTGGTTCAACCGGTAATAATTACGAATCATACAGTGGGGAAAAACAACCCCTTGAAACAACTGGAGCAGGAATGGAAAACCGTGTACAAAGTGAAGATCCCCAGTTGACAGCGACCGCGGGAACAGACTTTATGGAATCTCGTTTTGTAGAATCTGAAAATAGTCAGGTGACAAACGAAACAACAACTTTCGGGGCACAAGAACCGCGAAATACAACGAATGTTGATTCAAAGCGAGAAGAACCAATAAGTGAATATGCAAAAGAACAAGGATTTGAAAAATCAACAAACGAATTTGTAAACGAAACTGATGGCAGATTTGACGAACCTGTAGATCGTTTTGCAAGAGGTGAATCATTCACCACAGATCCAATTTTGGCTAGAGACACAAATCATATTGGAACGTCTATGCAGGAAGATCGTATGGTTCAAGAACAACGACCAACGAATAATGAAAGAAATCAACATCAATCGATTACAGACGCTTCTAAAACAGAGGGCTTCCAGTCACCAGGTGCAGACCCAAATCTAGGTCCAGCAGTTTTTGGAGATAGTGAAGAAAATAATTTCACATCTGAAAATATAAAACATGATTTCGACAAGGATCCGAGAAAAGCAGAACTAAACAATCAGTCAAGCTATGGAGAGCACCAACATGGCGGAGAATATACAGTCGACACAGAAGCCATTAAAGAAGAAGAAGAAGACATCACGACTGATCAGTACAAGAAACGTATGGACAAAGACAAATATCGTGGCAATAACGCATCATCAGGTAGTAAATTATTTTAATACGTGATATAAGGTGACCCCTCACCTATATATATATATTAGATAGCGAAACCTCCTTGCATTTGCAAGGAGGTTTCTTTGTTTACTAGCTACATTTTGATTAATTCTCCAATTCGCGGAGGTTATTCGAGGATTCACTATACGAATTCAAGGATTCGAGTAGACAATTCAAGGATTTGCTCATACAATTCGAGGATTCACACACATAATTCAAGTATTCACCTCATCCACACAATTTGATGTCATTTGCGATCGTAAATGACATGTTTTTTGTGGGTTAATTTATGTACAAAAACTGCTAATTAGGGATTACGAACTACTTTAATATACAGTAAATTGAACATTAGCCCTAAATGTATGTTTAGTTAAATGAGTAATTGGGTATAGACAGTCTATGTGCTTAATATTAATAAACGTACGCTACAATATAAAAAAGTGAGGTAGACATTGATTTGAATACGATTAAGGATTCTCGATATTTAAATGAAT
>JBFELW010000104.1:0-6950 GCA_041551995.1 Paenisporosarcina sp. | reverse complement strand
TTCATCTTCTGATTGAACTGTTTGATGTCGTCGCATATTCGCTTTTACACGAGCAATTAGTTCTCTTGTACTAAATGGTTTTGTTACATAATCATCTGCACCAAGTTCTAGACCTAATACCTTGTCAATCTCTGAATCTTTAGCTGTTAACATAATAATTGGGAAATCATATTTTTTTCTAATTTCACGACATACTTCCATACCGTCGCGGTTTGGTAGCATAATATCAAGTAGCATAAGATCTGGTTTTATTTCTTCTGCTTTTTTAAGCGCTTCGTCACCATCATACGCACATATCACGTTATATCCCTCTTTTTTTAAATTAAACTGAAGGATATCTGCAATTGGCTTTTCATCATCTACTACTAAAATAGTTTTATTCATATATGTCATCCTTTCTCATACAATCTATATAGCAAGGAAATTTATTGGAACCTATATAGTCTTACTCTATCACGGTTTTACCTGTTTAGCACTTATCTGGCAAATTGGCGAAGGCTTAGTATATTTCCCGGGCAATAATTCGACAATATATGCTCAACAGAATTGAGTAGGGTCTCTTTACAGATATGGACATCACTTTGCTAGATAGGAAAGTATAGCCTATCGTCTTGATAGAAAACGCCATAAAGTGGTTATTTAGGTTAAGAGAATTTAGTCTTTTTCTGTGAACAAAATTGAATGCTATCTTTGGCTAACAGGAGGTTGATTACGAAGGGAGTGCCAATCAATTAAACGACATAACATATTTTATATGACTAATTATGTTATTCCCCTTTATAGACAATCCATATGGAACGGGCCATGCACGAATTAATGGTCATTGTCCTTATGCAGGAGATTGTCTTAGCATTGGTTCCATTTGCCCCGCTGTGGGATCTAACCTTGATGTTTTTCAGCAGGTGTATCGTATTTTAGTTTTACAAGTGTCCATTAACAACATCGTTTTTTACATCAAAAGGTGAACAAAGTCTATAAAAAAGACAGCCAATGTATTAGATTGACCGTCTGACGTACTTTATCTTCTTAGATAGCTCGTTGGATTCATCGGTGCACCGTTTTTAAGAATCTCAAAATGTAAATGAATGCCGGTTGATCTTCCGGTAGACCCCATAACACCTAGATTAAATCCTTGTGGTACCGTCTGTCCCTTCTTTACTCCAATAGAAGCGAGATGTGCATAAACCGTCTGATAACCATTTTGGTGGTTTACAACTACTTTATTCCCATATGATCCATCTCTACCAGTAAACGTTACAATACCATTATCTGCAGCTTTGATTGTAAAACCATTAGGTCTCGCAATATCGATTCCTTTATGGAACCCACCCCAACGATAACCCATAGTGCTCGAGATATAACCACCTTCTGTTGGCCATGAAAATGACCCTGTCCCTCTAGAAGGAATGACTTTCGTTCCCTTCATTACGATATGATCTTTTACTTCTACTATTACATGTTCTTCTTTTATTGATTTTTCAATGCCCTTACCATTTTGTTCGCGAATTAAATAAGTTACGTCTCTTTTACCGTTACTTCCTTCTTGCTTTACTTTCGTGTCACCTTTGTACATAGTATCTGTTTCTTCTACTTCTTTTTTATATTTAACTACTTCAGTTACTTTCTTTTCACTTAATACTTCTACATTAACAAGAGGTTCTAAGATAGTCACTTTCAACTCTTGCCCTATACTGAGTAAAGTATCTGGAGTAACTCCAGGATTTAATTTAATAAGTTCTGTTGAAGTTAAATTATGTTTTTCTGCAATTCTACCAAAAACGTCCCCGGTTTGAACGGCATATGTCTTTTCTTCTAGTGTGCCTTTTTGAAGAAACTTAACTGCTTCTTCAGTAGTAAATATTAATTCAGGTTTGGTTAATTTTGTGGATCCTGAAACTCGTTCTTTTAAATTAACTTCCAAAATTCGTGTTTCATTTTCTTTTAATGGTGGTAAAGAATCAATAGAGTCCTTGCGAGCTTCTAATTTAGTGAGTTGCGCTTCTGAAACAGATTGAAGTTTAAGTTTACGAACAACTTCATGATATGAATCTATGTCATTAACGTAGACGGCAATCTCGTCATTGACAGACAAGGCGAATGCTTCAGCTGTGACTGTAACGAGTTCATCAAGCTTCTCTAAAGTTTTTTCGTCTTTTGTCTCATTTGTGAATACTTGTTCTGAAATAAATGATATGTCTGATCCATTGCGTAAGTTAAGCTCATTGTATTGGGAGCTTGCTTGATTAATTTTAGCTTCTACCAATTCTATAACCTTAGATTTATCAGAGATAGATCCGACATATTCACCACTTGCGTATATATGGAAGATTTTTTGCAAAGGAATACTTTCGTTCTCTTTAGCAAATCCAATATTAAATGTAAAACTTGAGACAAGTAAAGCTGTTACTGCTGCTTTCTTCATCACATTTGATGTGTGGTATGGCTTGTACTCGAATGAACTTCTCATACGATTGCCAATGTTCCATTTCAAATTCATGATAAGCCCCTTCCAAAATCATCGTTTTAAGATCAAATTTTGTATGATTATGCTTTTTGCACTACTTCAATTTAACACACTCTTTTTCTCAAATGGTAATCATAGACCATTTTGTAAACAAAATGACTCATTTATACCAACAATTACAATTAATTGTATTAATATGTAATTAAAATGTGACTTTTAGCTCAATTAATTTCAATATTAGATAAATTATATCTATCTTTATGCCTTTTACCCTCTTTTTTTACATTTTTCTTGTCATAATTGTCACATTGGAGAACCTACTTCTATCAGTTTCGTGATACTTAGGGTAAAATTAATGTAATTAACTAGAAAGAAGGTCTTCTATTGGTCGAACATACGACTTTAAATAAATCTGTAAATAAAATCCGCGTCTCACATAGAAAAACACCAAAGAGAGTTATTGCCAAAAGAGTTATTATGATTATTATGGGTGCTATCTTAATGGCAGTTGGTCTTGAACTGTTTCTAATACCTAACCTATTGCTTGACGGAGGTATTGTGGGTATTTCGATTATCTTGTCTCACTTAACAGGTATTCAACTAGGTATTTTTATTTTCCTCTTAAACATTCCATTCTTCTATTTAGGTTATAAACAGATTGGTAAAACCTTTGCCCTGTCTACGATTTTGGGCATTACTGTACTTTCTTTCGGTACTTACTTCTTGCACCCTGTTGAGCGATTTACATCTGATTTGCTATTAGCTACCGTTTTTGGAGGTATCATTTTAGGAATAGGAATCGGTCTTGTTATTCGATATGGTGGTTCATTAGACGGTACGGAAATATTGGCGATTCTCTTTAACAAGACAACACCCCTTTCGGTTGGTGAAATCATCATGTTCTTTAATCTGTTCATTTTCACTGTAGCTGGTTTTTTATTCACGTGGGAGCAAGCTATGTACTCAGTACTTGCCTATTTTATTGCTTTTAAAACAATCGATATTGTAATAGAGGGACTTGATGAATCTAAGTCGGTATATATTATCAGTGATTACGTGGACGAAGTAGGTCAAGCCATCATGGATCGACTGGGTAGAGGTGTGACTTATCTCCATGGGGAAGGTGCCTATACAGGAGATAGTAAGAAGATTATATTTACCGTTATTACAAGGCTAGAAGAAGCGAAGTTAAAAACGATTGTGGAAGATATTGATATCCATGCATTTCTTGCAATTGGAAACATAGCCGAAGTTCGAGGCGGTCGATTTAAAAAACGAAATATACATTAATAAGAAAAGTTCTCTCCTATGCCTATTGGAGAGAACTTTTTTTATGCTTCAATATTGAACAGGTTTCCTTGACCAGGAGAACCATGTGTAAATTGCTTTTGAATGGTACGTAAGAAAAACAAAAACGTAATTTGAGTAATAAGCGCAAAGAAAACTAAGAGTAACATGAGTCCAATAGCTGGTCGTCCACCTATATTTAAAAGAAATGGTTGAATAAATAATACAGTCAACATAACAACCATATACCATTTATACATCTGTTCAGTCTTTAGTGTAAGCTCATGTGAATGCAACATCTTCACAATACTTCTTATAATTTGAAATAAAAAATAGACTAATATAACATCTAAAAGACTCAGTACGTTGCTGTAAACTCCCCACCATTGTGAGATGCCTATTTGTTGAGTAAAAAATTGTCCATCTAAAAATACAGTTGGTATTGAAAAGAAGAGTGAAATGGTTGCCACTATACTTGTAGGATGTGTAGAGGATTCTTTAAACTCTAATTTTTCTATACCTAATAAAATCATAAGGTAACCAATTGGATCTGGCAGGATATCGATGAATATATGAATATCTAGTAAAATTAATAAAAAGCCTATAATGATATATTTAAAGCCCTTTCTCATCTTAATTGACCTCCGATTCGCGTTCGATATATGAATTAATATCTGCTTGCGTTAGATATGGTTTTTGAGATGTATAAAAAGGTACTTGAAATTTTTTCCCTGTACTTGTTTGACCTGATAGCATAAATTGTAGACTTAAAACTAGTTTAGATTTCATATTGTATTGAATGGTGGTAGTCAAAGATTCACTCTCTTCTAAATCTACTGGCCAGTCTTTTATTGGTATTGGTTTTATGTTTTTATTAGAGCTTAAATAATTTTCAAGGTGATGTTTAGATACTTCTATCTCGTATGCCCCTTCTAACTCTTTGCCAAATGGAAGCATTAGTTGTTCAATAGTCAATGCGTCACTTGCTGTATGTACGAACTTGTTCACTCCATTACTGTCACTAGAACTACTTGAATTTCGAAGAGTATCTTCGTATGTGTTGTTAAATGGTATCAATCGTATATGTCCGATTGGAACCGTTATTGAAGGACCTTCTGAAAATACAGCATCAATGTTTTTTACATCTATTCCGTCTTTCAGTTGTTGAGGACTTAGGAAGTCTTTATGAATTTCAAATGTCGCTATTTTGAGGTAATGATGCGTGAATTCTTGATGATAATTTGGTTGTTGAGCTTGATTTCCAGTCATAAAAAAGAAATCTTCTGGTTGCTGTGGATATACGGTTAAGCCATCCATCGTAATCATTTGTAATTCTTTATGTTCCGATTTATTAGTAATGTAATAGATCGATAGAAATGTTGAGTTACCTATACTTTCTTCAATATAATGAGTTAAGAAAATCGGTGAATCTAGTTGTTTTGATTCAAAATACAATGAATTTCCAATCCAACTAACGACGATTGAACTGATTACAATCCAAAACCAATACTTTTTGAAAAACATTCTAGCCTTCCCCCCAACAAAATATTCTATCTTTTATATACGAAAAAAAGCCGAGAAAGTTTCCTTTCTCGGCTTTTTATTAATTCCTACCGCCAAACACTCGTGACGATATTTGTTTGGTTACGATCTGGTCCTACAGAGAAAATAGAAATTGGTACACCAGTTAACTGTGAAATGCGCTCTAAATAGTGACGTGCATTTTCAGGTAATTCATCAAGTGACTTACAAGAAGTAACATCTTCACTCCAGCCTGGTAATTCTTCATAGACTGGATCACAATCAGCGAGTATGCGAAGGTTCGCTGGATACTCCGTAATTAGTTCTCCATTATAACGGTAAGCTGTGCAAATCTTAACCGTTTCTAAACCCGATAGTACATCAATCGAGTTAACTGTTAAGTCTGTCAAGCCACTAACACGACGTGCATGGCGCACCACTACACTGTCGAACCAACCGATTCGTCGTGGGCGGCCAGTAGTTGTGCCGTATTCTTTACCGACTTCACGAATTTGGTTGCCTACTTCATCAAATAATTCTGTTGGGAAAGGACCATCACCTACACGTGATGTATAGGCCTTACATACACCAACCACATGACTGATTTTTGTAGGACCCACGCCTGATCCTATTGTTACTCCACCCGCTACGGGGTTGGAAGATGTAACAAATGGATATGTTCCTTGGTCGATATCGAGCATCACACCTTGTGCTCCTTCAAACAGCACGCGACGCCCTTCGTCTAAAGCATCGTTTAATACTTTAGATGTATCTGTTACATATTTTGCGATTTCTTGCCCATACCCATAATATTCTTCAAGAATTTCTTCTAAAGTAAACCCTTCTGTTTCATAAAACTTTTCAAACATCCGGTTTTTTTCATTTAAATTAAGGCGAAGCTTTTCTTCAAAAACAACATGATCTAGTAAATCAGCCATTCGAATTCCAACTCGTGCTGCTTTGTCCATATAAGCAGGACCTATGCCTTTACCGGTTGTCCCGATTTTATTAGCACCACGACGTTCTTCTTCCACTTCATCTTGCTTTAAGTGATAAGGCAAAATGACGTGTGCACGATTTGAAATACGTAGATTTTCGGTTGTTACACCTCGTTCATGTAGACCTTTTAATTCTTTTACAAGTGCTTTAGGATCCACTACCATGCCGTTTCCTATAACAGAAATCTTATCTTTGTAGAATATCCCTGAAGGAATTAGGTGAAGTTTATATGTTTCTCCTCCAAAAATAATCGTATGACCTGCATTATTACCACCTTGGTAACGTGCAATAACTTCTGAGTGTTCTGAAAGAAAGTCGGTTATCTTCCCTTTCCCTTCGTCTCCCCATTGAGTTCCCACTACTACAACTGATGTCATTATCAGCACCTCCGTCAGACGCTTTCACGCGTCCTGAATCAAACAGGTTAATTGTATCAACAGAAAGTAGTCAAGTCAATTAAAAACAAGAAAAAACACGAACAAATATATGTTCGCGCTTAAATATCGTTCGTGTTTTGTTTTTTACCTTAATCAAATTTACTAGGTTCATAGCTTAGAGTAACTAGCCTACCTCAGATGGAGCTTGATGCTGACTCCAATCGACGTTAACAAACTTATTAAACTCTTTAACGAATGCTAGAGTAACAGTCCCAGTTGGACCATTACGCTGCTTAGCAATA
>JBFELW010000103.1:0-7043 GCA_041551995.1 Paenisporosarcina sp. | reverse complement strand
GTGACACGCTCTGGATTGTACAAATAGCCTACACGAATGTTCCCACCTGGTTGCCCACCATCTTGATTATATTCAGGCGCGATGTCCGTCCATTCATAAGCAGGGCCTCCTGCTGCAATTATGGCAGCAATTAGGCGTTCATAGCTTTCAGTGGCATCTGAGTTTCCGGATGCTGTTGGTCCATCATTATCTTGAACTTCTACTAATGTGATAATGTCTGGTGATTTCATGTTGATAACAAAAGATGTTGCAATCTTTTCTACTTTTTCATCTGGGGTATTCTTTATATTCGTAGAGAAGTTTTCCACATTATAAGCCGCGACTGTTAGCTCATCTTCTTTAAATTCAATATCTGTTATCACTTCAGGACGTTCTGACACAGTCATTGTAGGAAGATTTGCTTCTTCTGTCCATAGCTTGTAGTTACCAAATCCAAAGCCCATCACACCTACAATTTCTTCTGTGAAGGAGTCTCCTGCTTTAGCTATATAGTTTCCATTATCAAAATCAACGACAATTCGCTCTGGGTTGTAATCATTTTCAGATATATTAATTCCTCCGAAGTCATTGAACGTTGTATTTGTTGAGTTACCTGCTACCACAATAACTTCACCATACTTTTGTGGTCCCACTACTTTTGCTTGGGGTACAGCTAGACGCATTAATTCGACAGATTCCCAGAAGTCAATTCCATCTTCTGAAGGATCGAACGAAGTTAAACCATCGTTTTCAATGTTTTCAGTTGGCGGGAAAATTTCTTCATTAACTACTAATGGTGCTGGAAGTTCATGCGTACCGATAGAAACGGTTTCTGTTGCACGAATACGCGTCACTGGTAAATCATTCGCTTTCATATCCGAATAGCCTTCGTAATACCATTCTTCCACGGAACCAGCTACTGTTACCAGATCTCCCACTTTCAAGCCATTTGATGATTTATTCACCATGATGGCTTCAGACGTTGAGTTGTCATCATCTGGATTTATATCTTGGATAACAAAGTTTGATGAGTTGTAAAGATGTGTTACAACACCCGTGATTTCTTTAACTGTCGCACCCGTGTAATCTGAGAAATGACCTTCTCCTTGAATGTCGCGGATTTGAAGATTATTTACTTTTAACACATTGTAAGTGAATGTGAACACTTCGGACGTGGTACCACTTACGGAAATTGCTTTAATTGTTCTATCTTTTGTTAATACAATTGGTGCTGTGTATGCATTACTCGCTTCTGTCGGTGTCGAACCGTCAAGGGTGTAATACATCTTGGCACCTTCTATTGGAGTCAGTAAGGAAACTTCTGTTCCTTCTGATACTGTTCCAGGAAAGATATCTGTATATACGGCTGGTTTATTTACTAAATCAAAACTTTCAAGACCAAGTGTTTTTACTTGGTATGTCGTGTTGAATTTAGAAGCGATTCCTGATACATTGACAAGTTCGTTTTCCTTATAACGTTGAGCAAATGTATCATAATCTAAGCCATTTCGATTATCGTTGCGAATGACCACAGATTCTCCATTTTCATGTGTTGCCGTAAACTCGAATGTACCATAGTTATTCACTTTCTTTAAACCTGTGATGACCACATTGTTTAATTGAATCCTTTCCCCTTGTGCATCTTCGTTTACTTCAGCTGGTGTCATTTCTTGTGCTTCTGGAAGAGGGTTATTTGAAGATATGTTCGTGATTTTTGTTGGTTGAATCTGAAGTTCTCCACTGTATGGGCTTATTTTCCCTTCAAGCTCAACGATGTCACCCGGACTCACGTCTGATGAACTGGTATAGACGTAGATCCCTGCAGATTCGTCTTGGATATAGAATGCTTTACCACCCCAAAATCCGATTCCAGTAGTGACTGTTCCTGTAACGCTGATGAGTTTATCTTTATCCGTTACTGCACGAGCAGCGGAGATGTTTTCCATTTGTTCTGCTAGTGGCGGTGGAGGTGGTGTTTCACCTTCTGAAATAATGGTATACGCATTTGCACTTTTTAATCCCGGCACCGAATAGTAGGTTTCAAGATTACCGGAAATTGTGACTTCTGCCTTAAAGTTTTGCGGATTATCTAGTAAATTTACTCCTGTACGAACACTACCAGATGGTAATTGCACAGGCAGGATTTTTGTTGCATCCGTTTCATTTGGATTGTCAGCTAATCCAACATTCGTTGCCACAGTAAATGGGGCTTCTTGATCATAATTTGTCCCACTACTTGCCGTGCCTACAATGAATCCTTTCACTGTAGCCGCTCCACTATTATTTGCAATAGCCTCCGCAACTGTGATTGGTTCGGCTGCTTTTATTTCTGATGATGAAATAAAAGGTACTACTGTTGATAATACGAGTAATAATGAGAATACGATTTTACTAAAAGCGTGCATCCATGTGCTCTCTTTCTTCATCTACATCCACTCCTCGATTCGTTTCTGATGTTCTCCCTGATCGTAACAATGAATTCTTAAGGGGATATGAACAATTTGTAAAGGAATCCATAAGTTTAAAAAATACACCCGACCAATTAAGAAAACCTCATATACTAGTTTAAGTATTCAGATAAATTCATGGAAGTCACCCATTACCCAATAATTACCTAATTTACGTGATGCCATTTACACTAATTGCTTGACGTGACGAGGGTAAATAATACCCATATATTAGTGTTAGCTCTGGATACAATTTATTGAAAAGTCATCTAAACGCCCGAGATGAAAGCGTGCCTTTCTTAGTTTGAAGTAGTAAATGACATTCATACTTTTTGATGTAGGATACAACGCACTTTTTATATAAAGTAGTTTGTATAATAAGTAGGAGGATGAATGAAATGATGACCAGACATTTATACGAAACACATATTAAGACAAAAGACTTAGATCGGGCAATTGAATTTTATGAAAGATTAGGAATGGAGCTTGCGCATACCAGTAAAAACCGTAAAGCAGCATTTTTTTGGTTTGGAAATTCAGAGGAAAAACAACAAATGATTGGAATTTGGGAGGTTTCTGAGGAGAAGTACGTGAATAACCATTTTGCATTTGGTGTAAGTTATCAGGAAATTTTACAAGCAACTAGTTGGCTCAAAGATCGCAATATTGAACCTAGACCTGATTTCGGATTAGCACCAATAGAACCTATCGTTCACACATGGATGCCTGCAGCAAGTGTCTATTTTAATGACCCTGACGGAAATTCATTGGAGTTTATTCATGTATTAGATGATCAACCAAATAAAGATCTAGAAGTTAAGTACTTAAGTGAATGGAAAAAGCTTTTGTAAGAGAATTGATTATTAATATTTCTCAACTAGTACTTGAAAGATTTCCAATTCAAGTACTTTTTTTAATAACATAATACAGGGGATTTTCGTTTCAAGCGGACGCTTTCCGCAGGCGAGTGCCAAGCCTCCTCGGGCAAACAGGATGTTGGTCACGAAGGCGTTACCACAGGATGTGGTGTTCTTAGTTATCGTTCCTTTGCCCTATAGTGTCTCACCCGGCACCGTTGTTCCCGCTGGAAAGAACAAACTAGCGAGACCCCGCAGTGAGTTCACGAACGAAAAGGCTCGCATGTTCATCCGCGGAAAGGGAGCATATTCCCCTACTCTCTTTTTATAGTCACGTAACATTAAAAACTTACAGAGCAAGATGAAAACAAAATAAAAACACCTATATAAAAAATTAATTTTAAATAGGTGTTGTTACAATATATTAAATTTCAATGGACTGGCCTCCAACAATTAATTTAGTAGCTTTTTAAATAAACCCTCATTACGTTCCGTTAGTGCATAATCAATCATTCGTTCTTTGTTCTCTTCCTCCAATAATTGAATCATTTCCTCCGCTTCCAACTGTACATCAGGCATAATCTCGCTTTCTTCCATATGTCCATGCTGTAGTATAGATTGTAAGTGAACATGTATATCGGACACGAGTAACAATTGATAAAGCGGCAAACGTATGAATCGATTGCCTTTCTGGAAAACGAAAACTTCTGATAAGTTTTCAACTTTGTACGTTTCCATGTTTATAATGATTTCTTTGCCTTCTAATGGAATGAAGTGAAATAATTCTTCGTCTTTCACGATTGAAAAATATTGATAGGCAAAGACGAGCTTTCTTATTTGTCCCTCTTGTTTAGAATAAAAAGGTTTCATTAATTTTACATGTAGCATTTGATCCCCTCCCTTTTTACCAGAATATTCTGTTTACTAGTAGTTTATCATATTACACTCTTAAATGTGCATGACACATAAAAAAAATACTGCCAAGTCTTGGCAGTATTTAACGATTTTTATTAGGTCTTGGGTATGTAAAAAACGCAATAGATTCAGCATGGTATTGAATCCAGAAACCACTAAGTATGGTCTTCAGAAGTTGATGAATGTTTTCATCAACCTTAGTATGACTGAAGAAAGAACAAAGATTTTTTTCGAAATCAATTTCTATATTTTCTAGTACACAGCAATCAAAAAACAATTTTTCTATTAGAGCCTTACCATTTTCTTTAGATTGAATGATCGATGAATATTTTCTTCCTTTAGGTGTGATATAAAAAAGAAACTCTTTATTTCCGAATTGATTAATAGAAGAGCTAGTGTTTAACCCGGGTAACAACACCTCATACGATGGGCATAAAATCAACCTTTCCATAATTTAAAGTAGTACATTTTTTTGATTTTACCATAATTTAACTTAGTCTAAAATAGAATTTCCATTGTAGAAAACAGAATTTCCATTTCTTCAACTTTCCGTATTTGAAACCTTGTTTTTTGTAAGGTTTGTATAGGGAAGGTGTGAATCTAATGGAAGTATATGAGTTAATTAAAGAATATCGAGAGATGTCTAATATGAGTCAATTTCAAGCAGCAAAGCAATTATGTATTGGTGCCTCCACTCTTTCCAAATATGAAAATAACAATGCTCAAATTTCAATTAAAATGTTTGTCCAAATGTGTAAGATTTATAATATCCCAAAAGAAGTCTTTGTCGAAGTTCTTTTTGAGCCAGAATCTATTTCTAGAAAGAAGTTAATCATGAAAGAAGCTTCTGATCCATATGATGAATATTCTTCAGATCACACTCTTAATCTGTATAAAACAAATCCTGTTTTTTTCAATTTCTTTCAACATTACAGCCAGTTACCTTCCGAAAAACAAGGTGAATTTATACAAATGTTAAAATCTTTTTTAATTCTTCAGCGCTAATTCTTTCCTCATCGTTTACGGATGCATCATTTTAGCCGTATAATGAAAGGAAAGCTTTTTTTGGAGATGTTGTCATTGACCCAATCACTATTCAACTTAACTGTACGCTATCAATCGCAACTTGAGCGATGGATGCAATCTATATATGATGAACTCCATCCTTCTCATGTAGCTGATGAGGAGCTTGTTCGTAGAGCCGCTTTTTTTGTTCGAAATGGAGCCATCAAAGTTACCAATTACGACCCTTAAAAACACAGCATCGACGCAGTCGTTCAAGATGTAGTCCCTGTTCAAATCCGTCTACTTATTACGGAGGAGACGTCATTTTGTGCATGTCCCTCAGATGGATTTTGTCGACATCGCTTATCGGTACTCTTCAGCTTATACCAACAGAAGTTCTCATTGTCTGAGTGGTTACAAAATTGGCGCTTAAAGAAAACGGAGCAACTTTCCTTGCTATCGAATGAACGGACCCCTGAAAGCTGGACAGCGATTGTAGAAACTACCTTTCGTGCAGTAACAGCTGAACCCAATTGGAAGGATCGCTATCGTATCGACTATTCGATGAACAGCATCCAACAAAAGGTTAAGAAATTTATTCCGTTTGAACGTGAGTGGCAACCTTTATATCGTCTTTTTACAAGCACCGTGCTTTTACGATTACTTTTCACTCATACCGATGAAAAGGACATTCCTTTATTTCTTTCAACGATTAAAACAGAGATTGAAGATATTCAAATTCAATTGCAGGCACTTGCCAATAAACCAAGGTTATTTGCTGCGGACCCTTTTTACGATGAACTTAGTGTTCAAATCCGTCAGATTACACTGAGTTCTTCTGGCTCGTTTGCCAATCGTTTTCAATTAGTTCGCTTATTTTGGGAACATTTATTTACAGAAAAAAGAAGACGTGAAACAGAACTTGCGTATTTAGAAGAAAATGGTCAAGGTCAAATCCCACTTTTCCTCTCATTGTTTTATGTATTATTGAAAAAAACGGATTCATTGGAAGAAATTGTTCAGACACTGGATTCGAAAGAGATCGTGGAATGGATGTATGTTGCCATATTGGCTAAATCACTTCATGATATCGAATCACTTCGCATCATCTTATTAGCCATTCGGCCACATATTCATGACTTTGTGAATTCGAGTTTCTCTCCATGGAATCGTTCTCAGTTTGTATCTCAACTATATTCCTTGTACAAACTGATTGATATGCCAGAAGAACAACGAGAAGAATTATTTTGGCAATTTGGATCATTTGGAGTACGTGCCTATTCGGACTTCTTAATTGATCAAAAAAGATTTTCTGACTGGGTAGCATTACACCATAGATTTGAATCTTCTTTAGACTATGCTGACTACTGTGGGCTAAAAACAGTGCTCTTAGAAGCTCCTGAATCTGTCCTACCTCTATATCATGTATTAGCCATTCGTGAAGTTCGAGAGAAAAATCGCCATAGTTATAAGCAAGCAGTTCGTATTTGGAAGAAAATGAAGTCAGCTGCAAAAAAAGGCGGTAAGACTGATTACTGGAATTCATATGTGTCCGAAATCCAATCAAAATATAAACGCTTGCGTGCCTTGCAAGAAGAGATACTGAAAGGAAACCTACAGTTATGACAATAAATCCTTCTCGTGTATCACCCTTTATGAATCAACTAGACATTTCTATTGAACCATCAAATGATGAATCATCGTATATCCTCCATGCTTACAATGAAGAGGGTATACGTTTATTTGTTGAACAATGGGTACCTTTTCTAACCTTTCGCCATGAATCATCCTTTTATGGTTTGCATATAGACGAAACAGCACAATTTACAGCACTTGAATT
>JBFELW010000102.1:0-7080 GCA_041551995.1 Paenisporosarcina sp. | reverse complement strand
TTCAATCGCATACAATGGATGCTCTTGACCTACTAGCTTTAGACCCACGAATGCTTGCAAAGTGCCATCAGCTTCTTGACAAATTTCCGCAACATGCTTGAAACGCAAGCCTTCTCTTGTAGCACTTGCTACCTGTTCTCGTGTTATTTCATCTATTCCTTGAATCTCGACTTCATCCCAATTTGGTTGTTTTCCAAATGCTAACGTACTTAATATCATAAGCTTTCGAAAAGCATCTTGACCCGAAACGTCATTGTACGGATCGGCTTCTGCATACCCCAGCATTTGTGCTTCTTGGACTACATCTTGAAGTAGACTTTTCTGCAATCGCATTTGAGTTAATACGTAGTTTGACGTTCCATTTAATATCCCTTGAATCCTATACACTTGATTCACTTGTAATAAATTCTTCAACGTTTTTATAATAGGGACACCGGCTGCCGTAGTTGCTTCATATCCAACCTGTACACCATGAATTCTTGCAAGATTTTCAAGTTGCATTCCATACTTAGCGTACATCACTTTATTCGCCGTAATAACATGCCTTCCTTTTTGAATCGCTTTACTTAAATAATCAAAGGCTGGTTGTTCACCTATAATGGCTTCGAACACCACTTGGATACCTGGAATGGCTTCGATTTCTTGAAAACTATCAGTTACTAGTACACCTGGTGTTGCCAGACGATTTTTTACTGGGTCCCGTATAAGAATGGCTTTCACTTCAATATCCAATCCAAGAGACTGTTTTAAGTGAACCTTTCTTTCATTAAGTATTTGATATATCCCTTGACCAACTGTCCCAAAACCTAAAATGGCTGCTTGAATGGTTGCCACGCTTTCGCCTCCAAGTGGATAGATAATATAGAACCCCATTTTTCAAATTCAGTCAAAAAACCATCATGACCAAAATGTGTGTTAACCATATAGAATTGATGATTTGGAATAAAATCCGTGAAAGAACGAATATCTTCAAGAGGATAAATTACATCATGCGTGAATGCTATAGCAATCACTTTTGCCTTAATTTGACTCGCAGCGACTTCTATACTTCCCCTTCCTCTTCCAATGTCATGCGTATTCATTGCACGAAGTAACGTAAGATAGCTGTTTGCATCAAATCGGTTGGCTAGTTTTGTCCCTTGATATTTTAAATAGGATTCGATTTCGAATAAACCATCATCTCTGGTTTTTCTTGCAAATCGTTCTTTATGTAGCTTTTCACTACGATAGGTGACCATTCCCGCCATTCTTGCAGTCTCAAACCCCTTAATATCAGAGGTTTTTTCATAATTCCCATTTTGAAAACTAGCATCAGTTTCAATGGCATGAATTCCAATATAGTTAAACGCAATACCTGTGTCACTTAGATACGGGGTAACAGCTAACGGAATTAGTAAACTCATATCCTTTGGATAAAGTAGCCCCCATTCCAGTACACGCATCCCCCCAAGAGACCCTCCAATGACTGCATGAACTCGATCAATTCCTAGTGCTAGTAATCCTTTCTTCTCCGCGTGGACCATATCCCGTATTGTAATTTGCGGAAACGAATACCTGTATGGTTCTTTAGTAAGTGGCTTAATTGTCAAAGGCCCTGTCGATCCTGAACACCCACCTAGTACATTAAACGTGATGGTTCGAAAGACATTCGTATCGATATGCTTTCCAACGCCAATCAATCCACTCCACCAACCTGGAGTTTCCTCGGTACCAACCGTATACTGGTTTCCAGTTAAAGCATGACAAACTAAAACAACTGGTGCATCTGTAGGACCGCAAGATTCATATGAAAGTTCTACTTCCTTAAGCCAATCTCCAGACTCCAATTGAAGATTCCCAATTATCACACTGTCTATTGACATTCAAATTACCTCCAAGTTAAATCTCAACCACAGTTGCTTGCTCTATCGCCTGCCCTAAATCAGCAATTATGTCTTCGATAGACTCTAATCCAACCGACAAACGAATCAATTCTTCTGTTACACCAGCGAGTTTCAGTTTTTCACTGCTCAACTGTTGATGTGTCGTGGAAGCAGGATGAATGATGAGTGATTTGGCATCTCCAACATTTGCTACATGCGACCATATCTGAACGCTATCAATAATTTTACGGCCTGCGTCTCGTCCTCCTTTAATACCAAAATTCACTATTGATCCATATCCATTCTTTAAATATTTATTGGCTAGGTGGTGAGATGGATGAGTTTCAAATCCATTAAAGCTTATCCATTCAACCGCGGGATGATTTTTCAAATAATTTGCAACAGCTAATGCATTTTCATTGTGCTTCGGTACGCGTAAGTGCAACGTTTCGAGACCTTGCAAAAAAGCAAATGCATTTTCAGGACTTAAACATGGTCCGAAGTCTCGTAGTAATTGGACACGCAATTTAATAGCAAAAGCAACTTGAGGAACATCAATCCCATATCGCAGTCCATGGTAACTAACATCTGGTTCTGTGAATCCAGGGAACTTATCGCTATTCCAATCAAACTTCCCTGCATCAACCACTACCCCACCAATTGAAGTTCCATGCCCTCCAATCCACTTGGTTGCTGAATGAACAACAACATCTGCACCAAATTCAATTGGGTTACTCCCATACGGAGTTGCAAAAGTATTGTCAACAATTAATGGGATTCCATGTGCATGAGCGATATTAGCCACTTCTTCAACGTCTAATACATGAAGGCTTGGGTTTCCGATGATTTCTCCGAAAAGAGCTTTTGTTTTATCAGTAATCGCTTCTTGAAAATTCTTAGGATCTGTTGAATCAACAAATCTCACTGTAATACCGTATCTTGGAAGCGTATTAGCGAATAAATTATAAGTCCCACCGTATAAATTACTAGCAGCAACGATTTCATCTCCCGCTCCTGCGACGTTTAGAATAGAAAAAGCAATAGCCGCCATACCACTTGATAATGCAACTGCTGCAGTGCCCCCTTCAAGCAAGGCAATACGCTGTTCAAATACATCCACTGTTGGATTGCCTATTCGCGAATAAATATGCCCGGTTTCTTGCAGGGCAAATAAATTCTGCGCATGTTCCGTACTTTTAAAGACAAAAGAAGTGGTTTTGTGGATTGGAACTGCCCTTGATCCTGTTATTGGATCAGGCTGTTGCCCTCCGTGTAAAAGTAGTGTTTCTGGTCGTAGACTTGTCATTAGTTTTTCCCTCCTGGTTTGTGGTTAGATGGAAGTGTGGAGGCGAAAGAGGAGTTTTTTCGGAATAGAAAAAGCCCCATCTTCGCTTAAGAAGAGGGGGCTCGCAAGTGCGTATTCCTCCTCTTATCTTTCAGATCCACGTAAAGAAATCTGTAGGAATTAGCACCTTTGCAAGTGATTAACTTGCCGGTTGCCGGGCATCGCAGGGCCTAGTCCCTCTGCCGCTCTTGATAAGAGTATTAGATTTAGTTTTTCCATCTTGAGAAACAGTATATGTTTCATAAATGAAAAAAGTCAAGAAATTTCAAAAAAATTGAAACTAAAGGCCCCACTTAAACGTTTAAAAGAAGAAGAGAAAAAAGGGGTGAATATATGAACATTGCCTTATCGATAGTAACCGTCATCCTATTAGGCTACATAATTGGAAGTCTTCACGGTTCAAAAATGGCTCAATGGCTGTCTGGAGTTAATATAAAAGACCAGGGAGTGAAAAACTCTGGCGCTTCCAATGCAACAATTGTACTAGGTTGGAAATTTGGAGTGCTTGTCGCATTCATTGATATTGGAAAAGCCTTACTAGCAGTTTTATTACTAAACTATTATTTACAATCTACTTTTGCTGCTAATGAATATACTCAAACACTCTTATATTGTATGGGTTCAGCCGTTGTTATTGGACATATATATTCTATATTTATGAAGTTACACGGAGGGAAAGGAACAGCTTCAGTCATCGGGGTTCTTTTTGCGCTAGATTGGAAAGCTGGGTTAATCGGTTTGACTCTTCTTATCGCCACAACCCTATTAACAGACTACTTGCTTGTTGGCGTTCTTTTTTTGTACTTAACGTTTACTGTATACACTTTGTGGTTTGTCGAAGGGATTTTCCCACCACTTGTTGCATTTGCATTATTTGTTCTAGCAATATTTAAACATAAAGAAAATATTGTAAGAGTGAAGAGTGGAACTGAACCTCTCGTTTCATTCGTGTTTAAAAAAACAACTTCTTCCAAATGAAAATGTTACTTTTCCATTATTTTTTACGTTATTCTAATAAGAAAGTGTTAAACTAATACTGGATTTCAAAGAAATGGAGATGACATTACATGCAAGAAAAGTTAATCGAACGACTTATACGGTACGCACAAATAGATACACAATCGAATGAAGACAGCACTACCTGTCCTTCTACTCCTGGGCAGTGGGATTTACTTCGCGAATTGGAAACAGAGTTACATTCTATAGGCATGGAAGAAATTACGCTTGATGAAAATGGTTACCTATTTGCCTCGTTACCTTCGAATACAAACCGTGAGTTACCTACTATCGGATTTTTAGCCCATGTCGATACAACGACTGACTACACTGGAACAGATGTTAAACCACAACGTATTGACTGCTATAAAGGTGAAGATATTCATTTAAATGCAGATACTGTCATGTCTCCAACTGATTTTCCTGAGTTAAACAACTACATAGGACACACTTTAATCACCACTGATGGTACAACCTTATTAGGTGCTGATAATAAAGCAGGTATTGCTGAAATAATGACAGCAATGGAATTTCTATTAAATAATCCAGATATCAAACACGGTAAATTACGAGTAGGTTTTACACCTGACGAAGAAATTGGGTGCGGGCCTCATAAATTTGATGTTGAGAAGTTCGATGCGAAATATGCGTATACCATGGATGGTGGTCCCCTTGGAGAGCTACAATTTGAAAGCTTTAACGCTGCAGGCGCAAAAGTGTTCGTCCACGGTAAAAGTGTTCATCCAGGATCCGCCAAGAATAAAATGATCAATGCCTTAACCCTAGCGACGAAATTCCAGTCTTATATGCCACTTAATGAAGTTCCGGAAAAGACAGAAGGTTATGAAGGGTTCATCCATTTGATGGGCTTTAAAGGAAATATAGAAGAGGCCAAATTATCGTACATCATTCGTGACTTTGACCGTGTTAAGTTCGAGGCGAAGAAAACTTTATTTTTAGAAACTGCTGCAAAATTAAATGCTGAATACGGGTCTAAATTAATTGATGTTGAGCTAAGTGATCAGTATTACAATATGGGTGAGAAAATTGAGCCTGTAAAAGAAATCGTTACGATTGCACATGATGCCATGGTTAATTTAGGTATTGAGCCATTGATTGCTCCAATCCGTGGAGGTACGGATGGTTCTCAGCTTTCCTATATGGGACTGCCTACACCCAACATCTTTACCGGTGGAGAAAACTATCATGGAAAATATGAATACATTTCAGTTGATAACATGGAAAAAGCAACGAAAGTTATTATCGAAATGGTCCAGCTATACGAAAAGCAAGCATAAGAAGGTGATTTATTGAAGGAAATTGGGATTGGAATTTTAGCATCGTTGTTCTTTGCTGTAACCTTTATACTTAATCGTTCAATGGAACTTTCTGGAGGTAGCTGGATGTGGAGTGCCTCCTTACGCTACTTCTTCATGGTTCCTTTTTTACTTTTAATTGTTTATTTTCGCAGTGGATGGAAACCACTTATTTTAGAAATGAAAACCAATCCTGTATCATGGTTCATTTGGAGTTTTGTTGCATTTGTGTTGTTTTATGCACCAATCACCTTCGCTGCTGCTTATGGCGCTGGTTGGTTAATTTCTGGAACATGGCAAGTTACAATTATTGCCGGAGTTTTATTAACACCACTGTTTTCTTCTATAATCCATACCTCGGGTGGAATTCTTAAAGTGAGACAACAGATTCCTGTCCTTTCACTCATGATTTCAATGGTTATTTTACTTGGCATTTTATTGATTCAGCTGCCTCATGCGAACAATGTCTCTACTCGCACATTGTTTCTTGGAACAATTCCTGTGTTACTAGCAGCTTTTGCTTATCCTCTTGGGAATCGCAAGATGATGGCGTTATGTGAAGGACGCCTCGATACGTTTAGTCGAGTTCTTGGAATGACATTAGCAACAATACCAGTTTGGATTTTACTTGCCGCATATGCTTTAAGCACTGTTGGGCTCCCTTCTAGCAGCCAACTATTTCAGAGTTTCATAGTAGGAGTTAGTTCCGGGGTAATTGCAACGACATTATTCTTTTTAGCTACTGATCGAGTTCGTAATCAGCCAGGAAAATTAGCTGCCGTCGAAGCAACACAGGCTACTCAAATTGCCTTCGTAATTGCAGGAGAAATGATGTTATTAGGGATACCTTTTCCTGAACCGATCGCTTTAATTGGACTCATTATCATTATTATCGGCCTTCTTTTACATAGCTTTTATACAACAAAAACGATGCACAAAAAACAAGTAAGGCCAGTCGTTTAGACAAGTCTTACTTGTTTTTTTATTGCCTATTTCATCTTCCTAAGTAAATAAAGAAAATAAGGCGCGCCAATTAGCGCTACCTCGGTAGTCATTGCGCCAACAGCCACTTCCGTCGGTTGAATAAAGCTTAAAAGAACATCAGCTCCAATGAGCATGACACTGCCTCATAAACCACAAATGAGACGATCTCCATTTAAACAGTTTCTACAAAACCAATCTGCCCTTGAAGCGATGAAAAATTACACAAGAGTGACATGTTGTTTGTTAAAAGAAATGCCAGAAACTAATAGATGTTCTTACTGCCCACATGCCTTTTAAGCGAGTGGGTGTTCTTTTTAATAGTCTTCCAAGTCCATACCATTATTTTTAGCTAACAAAAAAAGATTCATGCAAACCATTGCATGAATCTTTTTTTTATACAACTTAACATTGAGGGGTGTTAAGTCTGTAAGTATTCAGTAAAAAGTAAACTGAACTTGCCTTAAGTTTAAACACATAAGAAAAGAGGAATTCTCTTTATACGATAATGATAATCATTATCACTCTTTAAGTCAACATTTTTCCTTGATAATTTGTATACTTGAAATATGACAACTTT
>JBFELW010000101.1:0-7092 GCA_041551995.1 Paenisporosarcina sp. | reverse complement strand
TAATGGAAGAGAATTCATCCATCGTGGTATGAACCTGATTTCTACCATTCCGGGAGGAAGCTGGATAATTAAGAATCTTGGTCATACGGAACCGTCCCCGAAGCTTAAAACAAGTATACTGGGGATTTCCATCTCGAATCCCGTGGGGTTAAGTGGAAAAATCGACCCTCTATTAACAGGCACGCAGGCTTTTGGTCATTTAGGACTGGGGTTTATTGAAGTGGGCCCAGTTACAACAGACAACAATGAGACAAATGCACCTCAATTCACACAAGAGAGAAATAACATCGTATATGCCAATACATTAGAGTCACTTGGAATTGAAGGAACCGTTGATAAGCTTAAAAAAATACAGGGCTTTAAAAAGCCTATTTTTATTCGAATTGGTGCAACCGATTCAATCCGGGAAACGATCTCATTAATACAAAGATTAGTTACCTATGGAGATGCTTTTATTATAGAAGAACGATTAAACGAAAATGATTTTAATGGCCTTAAGAAGGTCTTGAAATCTAAGCCATTACTTTACTCGTTCCCTCATGAAAAGCTAGAAATCGAATACATTTCTTCGTTAGTAGGAAAAAGGTACATAGATGCAATCATAATTGAGGAACAGGCAGTTGATACCGGATACGGACAACTATTCCCACTCAATCAAAGTGAGGATTTGTCAAAGACAATTCAAGAGATTAAAGGCTCATTGAACATCCCAATCATCGTTTCTGGCGGAATCGCAGAACCAAAGGATGGCTTGCGTTTATTTGAATCGGGAGCTGACCTCGTCATGCTATCGAGTGGCTACGTACTGTCAGGACCAGGACTTCCTAAAAGGATAAATGAAGCATTAGTAGATGTTCAAACATCGGAAAGAACCGAATATAGTGGTTGGATTTGGCATTGGATGTTCGGATTCATCATGCTAGTAGCTGGATTGATTACTTTATTAGTTAGCATGACTGTGGTCATCCTGCCTTATGATGAAACCTTTTTACAGACAACACGGGAACAAATAATGAATGTAAACCCGAACATCCTCCAATTCATGCAACATGATCGAATGACGGTAGCCGGAACGATGGTTTCAGGAGGTTTTCTCTATATGCAATTGGCTCGACATGGTGTTAGATATGGAATGCAATGGGCAAAGAAAGCCATTCATACAGCAGGGACTATTGGATTTCTAGGAATTTTACTGTTTCTCGGATTTGGTTATTTCGATTGGTTGCATGGACTCCTTTGGCTCCTACTTTTGCCGTTTTTCTTATTAGGTTATCGAGCGACAAGAAACTTTAATGAGCATCCAACATCTAAAAACAGGACCAACCATGCCGCGTGGAAAAAAAGTTTATGGGGTCAGTTATCTTTTGTTAGTCTTGGCTTTTCATTTATTCTCGCTGGTATTTTCATTTCAATAGTAGGGATGACTGAAGTATTTATACCGACCGACTTAAGTTACATTTGCATGAACCCTGAGCAACTCAAGGAAATAAATGATCGTCTAATTCCTGTAATGGCTCATGACAGGGCCGGCTTTGGAAGCGCGTTAATTAGTGTAGGACTATTAGTATTGATGTTAGCATTATGGGGTTTTCAGCAAGGTGAGAAGTGGGTGTGGTATACATTCTTAATCGGGGGAATCCCCGCATTTAGTGCAGGGATTGTGACTCATTTTGTTATTGGATATACAAATTTTAGTCATCTATTACCAGCTTACATCGGTGTGCTATTATTTGTGGCAGGACTTGTCCTAACAAAGGAATTCTTCTTAAAGAAAAATGAACCATATGTTAAAAGGGTTTAGCTTAAATTTATACTATAAAAAAGGGAGCTTCCATTCTGAGGAAGTTCCCTTATTCATGAGTTTCCTTCTTTTGTAACCATACAAACAGATTGGTGATCAGTTTAGAGACAATAAAGAACAAGAAATAAAATATGAACAAATGGAAATAGTTGATTCCTTTAAACATATGAAAAAAGTCCAAACTAACCATAATCGGTTTAAATATAAAAGCAAAAAATGCAGATAATAAGACAGAGTGAAGGTAAACATTCTTACCATGATCCAATGTCCATTGATATACCAACATAAAACTAACTGGAACCAGCGCTGCATCTAAAGCAAAGCTAGGTAAAAACGGAATCAGTTGATAAGGATACTCCCATAGTCCAAATCGAATCCCAATGGCATTCGTATAATGGAACCAAACATGATAATTCAGACCAAAAAAGCCGATGAGCAATATATTTCGTCGATCAACTAAAAGAAACAATACAACAAGAGATGCAATCATCATGATGACGACTACCCAAAGTTGCCATGTAGTAAAGTCCGAATATGATTTCCAGTAATCAATCTGTAATTGAGATAACCCTTCTTCAATGGATCTAATCAGACTAAAATCTTCTGCTTGTTTTTCCTTCATTTACTACCCACCTCAAAACTTAGTCTTTATCAAGTAATCTTAACCTTATCCATGGTCCAATATACTTTTGTTAATAAAAGAAGAGACAAGCTTTAACAACAAGGTGGTCGCTTCCATTAGCGACCACTTTTTTAGTCAGAAAAGAGGGCCTGTAAATTAAATGGATAAATGAAACTTTCCAGTTTTTTGAAACGTATAATTACTAACATAAGGTAATAGTTTGAACGTAACACAATAATTAGGGGGGATAGTGTGAATTATAAACAAATTAAAAAATTTGGAAGTATCCTATTTTTGGTTAGTTTGTATTTTCTATTTGCTGGCTGTTCTGAAACCAAGCCTGAACCCCAAGAAGAAGAGGTTGTTTCAAGCGAAGATAAAAATAAAGAAGCCGTTCGTGCTGTTCTGGAATCGCACTTAACTGTTCCCAATGAAGAATATATTCGAATCCAAAAAAGCATTATTAAAAAAATGAATGAAATTCGAGAAAGCTTGCCAGAAGGAAGTAGCTATGGAATACCAGAGGACTCCGTCGAATGGCTTGCGTACGAGGAATTAGTAAGAAAAACATTTGGACCCTACTTTATGGATTATGCTTATAATTCTCTTATTCCTACTAACCAGGCTTTCCAATTTCACTTTGGTACAGAACTTGAGGAAGTTCATTATCAATTGAAAGTTAGCGATATTCAAGTGACACAAAGTGAAAATAAAAATACACCCAAGGATTATGACTTTACCGCTCAGATAAAATATACAAGTAATACAGGTGAAGTTTCACAACACGAAATTAAAGGAGTCGCGATTCTTTCGGAGATAGGAAAAATCGGGAATTTTACAATCCATGATGTTGATGGTCTGCCAGAGAAAATATCTGAGGACAAAGGAGATACTCCTGCTTCTACAGTATTTAAAAATCAAGAAGCTATTCGTGCTGTTCTTAAATCAGAATTCACTGTTCCGAACGAAGAATATATGTTAATTGTCAAAAATATAGATAAAAAAATGACTGAAATAGGCAGCAGCACACCTGAAGCTAATTTTGTAAATGGAGTCGAAGAGTCAGGGACCTCAGATGAATGGCGTGCCTACGAAGACTTCAGTAAAAAAAACGTATGGACCTTATTTCACAGACCATTTATATGAATTCCTTATTTCTAATGTTATTGCTTTTCGTTATCACTATGGATATATAGGATTTGATGAAAATACTCGGTATAAAATGGAAGTTAGGGATATTCAAGTGATTCAAAGTGTGAATAAAAACACACCTAAGCATTATGACTTTACCGTTCAAGTAAAATATACGAATAATACAGGTGAAGTTTCACAACATGAAGTAAGAGGCATTACAATTCTTTCAGAGCCCGGAAAAATTGGGAAGTTTGAAATACGGGATGATAGTGGTTTAGGAGAAAAAGTATGGGTGGATCGGCAATAACAATAAGCTCGTGTTATTTTGTACTGCCTTAGTGGAGATGTCAGTGAAAAAGCACCACTAAATGCGGTGCTAATTAGTTATATTATTTATTTGAATTCTTCATAAGAATTAGGATAACCTAATGCTATTAATTCATTGCAAGTCATTGTAGCTAGTTCTTCTAAAGAATAAAATTAATGACTATTTAAATCATCGCTTTTTCGGGAATCACTATTCATCTCTTGATAATTAATCGTTTAAGATCTGTTCCCATTTTCCAAATTCAGGATTTTCCAATAGATCCTTTCCACCATACATTAGATATAAGTAAAGATCTTCGTTAGGTGTCTGTGTTGTTGCTTTTATTAGCTGTCCAGTTTCCTTCGAGTAAAAGAAACGGTCAGTATCATCTTCACTCGAGTGAGTAATAAATTTAAATCCATCGTAGTTCTTAAATAGCTTATCAAAGTATGTCTTATCTACTTTCGCTAATACAATCCCTACTACTTTATTATCATTAAATTTGAAACTCGTATTATCATCATAATCAATAATAAAGTCTGAACCACTACCATCCGCTTGACCTATCATATAGTCGTCACCTAAGGATTCAATCACTTTTGATTGCAAGTCACCTAACGTAACTCCATGAAGATAAAATATACCTTGTTCTTCTGTGAATGTTGGTTGAGTTAAATCTATTTTTAGTGGGTTAGGAGATTGTTGTTCATATTTATTCTTCTGTGCCATTAAAAATTCTGCATTTTCCCGGAAATAAGTCTCTGGATAATACAGAGATAAGTTAATACTTCCGTTAGTAGAATCCATTGATGCATCTACTACTTGTTTAGTGACCTGAGAATAAAAGAAACGGTCATAATCTGCGAAAAATTTAAATTGATTATAATCATTAAATATTTTGATAAAGTAATTTCTATCTACATTCAAAAATACTATCGAATCTAATTTATCTTTATAAAAATAGAATCTCGCCTTACCATCATAATCCAATATCAAATCCGCTCTATTACCATCCTCAAAATCCTCACTTATATAGTTTTCACCTAACAGTTCGATTACTTTTGATTGCGAGTCACCTAACGTTACTCCATTAAGATAAAATAATCCTTGTTCTTCAGAGAATGTAGGTTGTGTTAAATCTAGTACTGGTTCGGTTGTAACCTGATGGTCATTTTCAATATATATTTCGTTTAAGACAAAAAGCAATGCACTCAGTGTTATAACAGCTGTTATCACTACATATCTCCAAGTATGCTTTGGTCTTCTCGAAGTTTTCTGGATCTCACTCACTACGTTTTGCATAACACGTTGTTTACTATCTGTTAAATCTTTTACTTTTGAAGGTATATAATTATTCAATTAATAGCGCCTCCCATTCTATTCCTTTCAATTGATTTCTTAACAGTTCTTTTCCACGTCTCAATCGAGTTTTTACAGTACTTTCTGGAATGGATAAAATAAGTGCAACTTCAGTAATCGTCATTTCATCAAAGTAAAAGTATATGAGAACTTCTCTTTGTTTTAAGGGCAGCTCTAGAATGGCATCACCAATGATTGTTTGTTCATCTTTCCTAACCAATTCGTCCAAATTACGTTTACCGACTTGTGGAAGTAATTTACTCTGTAATTGAACTTTTCTATAGGCCCAGCTTTTTAAATAGTCTTTGCTTTTATTCACAGTCATTTGTGTTAAAAAAGCTTTTAACTCACCACGTTCTTCATAGTGGTTGTGATTATGATAAAACTTTATAAATACTTCTTGTACAATATCCTCTGCTGCTTGGAGATCTTTTACGTAGTAATAAGCTAAACGTATTAAGGACTCAGTATATTGAAACATTAATTCTTTTAAGTCATAGACATTTAACAAAGTCACAACTCCTTTCTGTATATGTTAAACGATTCCCAAACCGGTAAAGTTTGGATTTGTCTGAAATTATTTTTCGTTGTTAGAGAAAACTAGAAATCCCTTTTACATAAGAGTTCGTTTTTTCTGTCCCAATAAAGCTATATACATTAAAAAACCGCTAGAGAAAAATTAAATTCTCCAGCGGTTTCCTGTTTCTAACTTAATTTAATTATAGCATATTATTCCATAAATAATTATATCAAAAGTGAAGCATTTTTTATTTTCAAGATGCCTCTTAATGGAAGAAAAAGGTTTATCAGTTGATAGCGTTGAATAAGTTAATATACGTAAAATTTCACTTGAACCTGGGAGGGTTAAATATGAAATATCTATATCCAATTATCATACTTGCTATATTAAGCGTTAGTGGATGTTCGAATAATGGCTCAGAGAATGATTTAAAAAATGAAAACGAACAGTTAAGGCAAGAAAATGAAACATTATCATTAGCAAAAGAGGAATTAGAAATAGACTTGAAAATACTTAACTTAGAATCATCTCGGAAAAATGAATGGCTAAATAATGAAATAACCTCATTGCAAGTCGGGAATGAAAGTCAGATGGAAATCATTAACCGTTATCAGAAGGCATTTGAATTTCCCGTCTCTAGTAATCGTACTATAGCGGATACTTTAAGTATTTTTTCGCCTGATCAAGTGGAAATTGATAGCTACATCGCTGGATTAATTGTCTCGGATAAAAATGAAGAGGCTATAAACGACGCGACTAGTTATCATGTGAAATTCGCTGGTGAATTTGAAGTCAGAGGCTACATCTTTCATGATGTGAGCGGAGAAAATGAGTATTCTTTTAAGGTCACAGAAAATTTAGTTGGTATGCCACACACATTATTAGAATTTGAAAGGGGAAGTATTAACTTTGATGTTACAAATGATCAAGATCTATTAATAGCAGTTGGCGATCAATTAGATACATTACCTGAAAATGGTCAACTAGATATAGTTGCTGTATTTAAAAATTATTCGTATAACTATGTTCCTGAAACAGACTTTCCAAGTGATGCAGAATTTGTAAGATTGCCTTCAGAGAACTAATCTTTAATTTGTTAAAAGAAAGAGGTGACCATTGTGAAAGAAAAATTCTTAATTCAAGATAAGTATCGTGTGAGATGTAATATATGGGGAAATGATAGTTCTCCAGTCATAATTTGTTTACATGGCCTAGGAGATTCAAGTTTAAGTTTTATTGAAGTTGCTGAAGAATTGAAAAAAGAGTATAAGATAATTTCGATTGATCTTCCTGGTCACGGTAAGAGTGAAAAATTTACCACTAAAGAAGAATATGAGATGAATCATATG
>JBFELW010000100.1:0-7231 GCA_041551995.1 Paenisporosarcina sp. | reverse complement strand
CACTCCATCGCCCTCATTTGTAAAACAAGTACGGAAGCAAAGCATATTGCTACAAGCTTGACTCCTCACTTCCCAGTTCAATTGTTAGAAGATCACTCAGATATCGATCAAACAAAGTTATTGATTGTTCCAAGTCATTTGTCGAAAGGATTGGAGTTCGATGCAGTCATTGTGGTTGCGATTGAAACGCCATTCAGAAAACATTCGATTGATCGAAAATTACTGTATGTCGCGATGACCAGACCGATGCATGAATTACATTTAGTCGGACCAAAACGCGGATATTTCTTGCTGGAATGACTTAAGCGTTTCTCTTATAGGGAGAAACGCTTTTTATATTGAATGTTCTACTGAAATTTATCACTGTTCTGCCTCCATTCCCTCCAGACCGACACTTCCCTCCCTAAGAAGATAGTCAATTCACACAAAAAAGGGGAGGCGGCATTTTCGCCGACTCCCATCAAGTCTCGTTCACTCATGTTCATCCAACACAAACCCACTACCTCTTAAACGGCCGTGGTGCTTTTTATATAAAAATCGACCTGCATAACTGGAGAAAACCCTACTCTTTTGTATAACGATAGGGCTCGATCATTATCAATTTCGACATCAAGCATGACCGTTTCATATCCGCGTTTGTCTGCTTCGGCTAAGACAAATTGTAACACGGAAGATCCAATACCTTGCCCTTGTTTTTCTGAAATCGTTGCTAAAGCTGTCGCCCATAGGATGTCCCCCTCTTCAACAGCAGTCACGGTGCCAACAGTTTCCCCATCCTCAATCGCCACAAATATATGACGCGTTGGATTCGATTCGTTGAAATTGACGATCACTTGTACTTCCTCTTCTGTATCACCAAATGCGTTCATCAAAATGTTTGTCAACGATTTATGCTCATCTGTAAGTGGTTTAATTACCACCTTACTGTCACCTATTTCGTTTGTCGCACTCGCTGTCAATGTAGCTTCAGAAAAATTCCATTCATAATTTCCCGCTTCGAAGAATGCTTTTCCATAGGGTGCATCTTTAACTGTTAGTGCGAGTTCATTTTCTGCCCCTCTAGCCTCTAAATTTTTATGCAACGTAGTCAATAACGCTTTGCCAATTCCTCTTCTTCGGAACCTAGGTAATACAAGACCACTCCATTCATAGGAATGAATACCAATCATGTCGATTGCTGACACCACGCCAATCAATTCTTCATCGTCATAAGCAATTACAGTAAATCCCTTCACTGCTTCGTCTGTAATAGCTGGTAGATTAAGGACTTGCTCATATGATATGCCGTCTTCAAAACCAGTCGTTTTTACGAGTTGACTGATTTCTGAAGCCGTTTCAACATCGACGGGAAAAGAAACCGTCATTATGGATATTTCCACATTATTTTCCACCTTTCATATCAATTCAATGTCGAGCGTATGTCAATTCGATAACAACGGTTTATATCCTGGTTCAAGAGGCTATATAATAGCAATCAGTTCGACTTTTAAAGGAGAATTACCATGGACAAGAAACGTTTAACTTGGGTTGACATTACAAAAGGTTTACTAATGATTCTCGTTGTGGTCGGCCACTATCCCGGACAACTTGATTTTCCATTAGGAAAATATATATATTGGTTTCATATGCCCGCATTCTTTTTACTGAGTGGATTATTTTTTAAGCCTGTTTTAGAAAAAGGTAAATCTAGGGAAGCCATTTATAAGCGTTTCATGCAATTAATCGTACCATATTTGTTTTTCCTTGTAACGATTACGCTCATTCGGTATGGTATGGAAATTGGATCAGGGAATATGGAGTTATCGTGGTACTTAAATGACCTCTGGACACTTGTTATTGGTGGTAGGTTCGCCCGTGGTGCTTACGGTGTTTTTTGGTTCGTTACTACACTTTTCTTTACGTACTTATTCTTCTTATGGATGACAAAATACTTCAATAAAACAAAACAAATTATTATTCTGTCTTTCTTTTATATAATTGCGCATGCTGAGAGTCTAATCGCAATGCGTTTAATTGGCGGTTCTCCTGCTGAAGCATCTCAAACGATTCCAATGATTTGGAATATCGATGTCGCATTAATGACTGTAGTCTATTTTGCATTGGGCTATTACATGAAGAGCATTTGGACAAAGGTTTCACTCCCATGGCTGATTGCTGGTTTAGTGGGTACAATCGCTGCAGTTACACTCGATTGGTTCCATGTCATCGATTATCATTTAAACATGAAGTTTTTACGATATGATCATATCGTGTTAGATATTATTATTCCTGTATCAATCACACTCGTGTTTGTTGGTACTATGCAACGACTAGCCACTAAATTATCTTTAACGTGGTTACAAAAAATTGAAAAGCATTCTATTACAATTATGTACCTGCATATTTTCACTGATATTATGCTAAATGATTATTTCCAATATGGTCTTATTGGGTTTACTGCTTTCGGCTTAATTGTTCCGGTTCTTGTTTCAATTTTCATTCATAAAATGGTTCCTCATGGAAAACTAATCTTGGGTGGATTTAAATCTAAAAAGAAAAAGTCTCCTTCTACAACGCCTCCTGCTCTCCCTTTAACCAACTAAAAGAAGCTGAACCTCTGGAAACAGGGTTCAGCTCCTTTTTAAATTTTAGCTTCGGCAAGCATTTGATAAAACATGCCTTTTTGGGCAATGAGGTCTTCTTGGCTGCCTGATTCCACCATTTGCCCTTGATCCATTACATACACGATATCTGCTTGACGAACTGTATTTAATCGATGCGCGATAACAAAGCTTGTTCGACCTTCCATTAATCGCTCTAAAGCTTGTTGAATTTTAACTTCGGTTACTGTATCGATACTACTCGTCGCTTCATCCAATAGTAAAATGACGGGATCTGCAATTAATGCACGAGTAATCGATAATAATTGTTTTTGACCTTGGCTTATTTCTCCGCCGTCAGCCGTTAATACAGTGTCATACCCTTGTGGGAGCTTAAGAATAAACTCATGGGCATTGGCTTTTTGTGCTGCTTCCATGACTTCTTCATCCGTCGCATTTAATTTACCATATCGAATATTTTCTTTTACTGTGGCCTCAAATAAAAACGGGTCTTGTAAAACGAATGCCATTTGACTTCGTAACGTTTGTCTAGGTAATTCGTGAATAGGTATATCATCTATTCGCACTTCACCTTCATTGGCTTCATAAAAACGAGCTAGTAACTGCATGATGGTAGTCTTCCCAGCTCCTGTCGCACCAACTAATGCGACTGTCTCTCCTGATTTCACTGAAAAACTCACATTCCGAATCGTATGCTCATCATCGGATTGTTCATATTTAAATGATACTTTGTCAAACTCAACTTTCCCCTGTAATACGGTGTCGACATGTTTGGTCGCATCATCTTTTTCAATTGGTTCTTCAATAATATTAAATACACGCTCAGCACCTGCTATCGCAGACAATACGGTATTAAACTGATTAGCTAAATCATTTAAAGGACGCGTAAACTGTCTAGCGTATTCTGAGAAAATGACGATGGTACCAATACTCACATGACCATTTAAAGCGAGTAACCCACCAACACCAGCGACAACTGCAAAGCTTGCATTATTCAACATATTCATGACCTTCGGAATAAATCCGGAATATGTAAGTGCCCAAAAACCAGTTTGTCGTAAACGTTCACTTTTAACAGTAAACTCCTCAATCACCCGATCTTCTTGTGAAAATGCTTTTACAATACGTTGTCCAGACATGGTTTCTTCAATCATTCCATTTAAGTCACCTACCGCAGCCTGTTGTGCTTTAAAAAGCTTTCCAGTACGTCGGGTAATCCACCTCATTGCGAAGAACATAACGGGAATAATTAACATGGTTAAGAGCGTTAATAACGGACTCAATATCAGCATGACAATAACGGTTCCAGTAAGTGTTAAGACACTTGAAAACACTTGTATAAATGAACTATTTAGCGTAGCACTCACATTTTCAATATCATTTGTGACGCGACTCATTAATTCCCCATGTTGTCTTTTATCAAAAAATGACACGGGCAGCTTTTGAAAGTGGGCAAATAAAGACGTTCTCATCCGGTAAATGGTTTGTTGTGCAATTCCAATCATCCAATAGTTTTGAAAGAACATGGATAATGATAGGAAAACATAAATAATGACTAACCACATAATCATGGTTTGGAGACCTTCAAACTCACTAGGAACAATATGTGTATCAATAATTTGTCCGATTAGATAAGGACCTATTAAGGCCAATGTAGAACTTACAATAACTAATAATAAAACAGAAATGAGCAAAGGCCGCTGTTCATCTACCAGTTTCCAAATCTCCTTTAACACATATTGCCAATCACCAGCTCGATCTCCTTTTTTCTTTTTAACAGGTGTAATGTCTTCTTTAGAAAGAACAGGTTCATAACCAAAAGGTTTAGTTAGTATCTTCCGCATCGTTGGAAACCTCCTGTTCTTGTTGTGACTCAGCAATTTCTCGGTACAATGCCGAGCTACTTAACAGTTCTTTATGTGTCCCGTAACCAGATATTCGTCCATTATCAAGCAACAAAATTCGGTCTGCACCTTTTGCCGTTCTAATTTTTTGGGTCACAACGAGCATCGTGGCTTCTTCTGTTTCTAACGCCTTCCAAAGAGCAGATTCTGTTTTAACGTCCAATGCGCTGGTACTGTCATCCAGAAGCAAGATTTCTGGCTTTCGAACGATTGCTCGTGCGATGGATAATCTTTGTTTTTGACCTCCAGAAAGATTAACACCTTTTTGGCCAACCCTTGTATCGTAGCCGCGAGGGAACTGTTCAACAGAATGGTGGATTTGAGCTTGTTTTGCTGCAAGCTCAAGTTCATCTGATGAAGCCTCCACTTTCCCCCATGCCAAGTTTTGATAGATACTCCCTGTGAATAAAAGAGATTGCTGTGGAACTAGACCAATTGTCTGTCTTAAGTGATCAAGAGACCAATTTTTTATGTCTTTTCCATCAATCGAAATCTTCCCACCGGACACTTCAAAGAACTTCGGAATCAGTTGAAGTAATGTAGATTTACCAGAACCTGTTGCACCCATAATGGCAAGCTTTTCTCCAGACCTCACAGAGAAACTAATATCTTTTAATACCATTTCATTTGTATTAGGATAGGCAAAAGAGACATGGTTAAATGTTAATTCACCTTTAGATATAACTTTCATTACCCCAGTCTGTTCATTGCGCTCTAGCCCTTCATTTACTAAAAGGACTTCTTCCATACGTTCGGATGAAGCTTTCGCTCTTGCAAAGGCCATGATGATGAATGCAAACATAGAAAATGCACCAGTCATACGCATGGCATAGTTAACGATTGCCACAAGCTCTCCAATTTGTGCATCATTCGTTTGAATTCTATCTGCACCAAACCATAAAACAGCAAGAAGACTCACGTTCATTACAAATAATAATAGCGGTAAAATAATTTCCATAATGCGTAATGCTTTTACCGTATCGGTCTTCAGGAGTCCAGACACTTTTTCAAAGCGAGAAGATTCATACTTCCCTCGTAAATAGGCCTTAATTAAACGAACGGCCTGTAGATTTTCTTGAAGAACACGATTTACTCGATCCAATCTCACCTGAACAATCGCAAAATAAGTAACACCTTTTTTAACCATTATGTATAGAAATATGATAAGAAAAGGAACGGCAATAATTAAGAACATAGCGAGGTAGGCATCTACGATAAAGGCCATGATCAGACTTCCGATAACAAGTAAAGGTGCACGAAGCATAATACGCAAACTCATAAACAATACGTTTTGTGCCATTGTTACGTCACTTGTTAAACGAGTAATTAAACCAGCAGTTGGAAATCTTGTAAAAGTAGACATGGTAAATTGCTGTACTTGCTTAAATAATGCACTTCTTAAATCAAATGAGAAGCTCTGCGCTGCATGCGATGCAAAATAGGAATTAATGACACCTGATAATAAAGCAAGAAGAGCCATCAACATCATGACACTACCCCAAATCAAAATAACGGATTGATCACGTTGTAAAATTCCATCATCAATAATCTTCGCTATTAATAAAGGCTGTACAAGCTCAACAGCCAGCTCTGTTAACATGAAAAATAGCGCAATAACCACAAGCCATTTATATGGTTTTACATACGAAAATACTGTTTTCACTAGGTGTTCCTCCTAAAACTCTTCGCTCTACGAATTAATTTACTAATTGTTTACTATTATGCCATAACATAAGCCGGGTATCATCATGTGATAGAAAAATAATTTTAGAAAATTTTTGTTTTGGACTGAAAGAAGAAAGGAATTAAAAGGTAGTTCTAAATCAGCAGAATCCATCTGCATTACTAGTTATACCTGGGTTTCTATCGGCGATTCATGTAGGTCTATCGGCGATTGAACTCTTTCTATCGGACATTTGCGTTTCTAGTAGCGATCACAAAAAAAAGCTCCTTTTTTTAGAAGCCACTGAAAAAGTACACTTAGTTTTCAAAGCCCTCCTCTCTTGATAAATCGAGAGGGGGCTTTTTATGTCTCCGTTAAAGCAAACTAGTTGATTTTCGTTACAACGCACTTTCATGTTTCGAAGCTAGCGTAGTGATGCATAAGCGGGAGCAGAGGTTTTAAGCAGATTCTCATACTATCCAAATACAATTTATTTAAGGCAATTTAAAAGCTGTGTTATAGAATGTTGTTGATATTGAAGAACAAATGAAAGAGTCCATTTGCTCCTAGCATGCCGCATGTGCTGGAAGATTGGGACTTTCTAGTAAGTCCCTAATATAAAATTAGAGGAGAAAAAAGTCTTTTTATATATACTACATTTGATCATTGTTACCAGTTATAATTGTCTGTTTTGCACATGATGACCTATAGTTGATTGGAGTGAAAGTCGGCGACTCCAGCGGGAATAGCATGAGCTGATGACCCCGCAGACGAGCTTGCTCGTCGAGGAGGCTGAGGCCATGCCCGCGGAAAGCGTCCGGCTGCAACGGAAATCACCTTTTACTATATTAAAAGGGAACTGCCCTTAATAATGATTTATAACTTAAAGGTCAGCACTCACTCGTCGGCTCCTGAAAACGAGCGGTCAGCGTAAATGTACGATAATAGTTTACCTTGGCCATATTCTTTTGTTTTTACTTCATGCTCAAAATCCTGTATATATAGTAAACAACGATAATTATTTGGAGGAAAATTATGAATCATTCATTTTATAAATATGCACT
>JBFELW010000099.1:0-7241 GCA_041551995.1 Paenisporosarcina sp. | reverse complement strand
TGATCAACTTGAACAGAAAATTCTTTTTCTATGATTGATGTCATTTGAGGTTTAACTTCAACAGGAGTTATCTCTTCTATTTCAGGGATTATCTCGTTTGTCTCAGGAGTTTCCACATCTACTTTAGGAGTTTCAGTTATCTTTTTTGCTAACAATTCTTGTATTGGTTTTATCGATGGGTTATTAAATCCATGGACTGGTGAAGGTACCTGGGTAGGTTTAAATGTTTTTGATTGCACCATGATTTTCGTCGTTTTTTTATGAACTTTAGGTTCCGACTTAATTTCAGGGACGTTCACTGGTTTTTGTCGGTCCTTCTGCCATTGTTTGTGCATGTACAATGGTTTGTATTCTTCTTCATTTTCTTTTTCTAATTCTTTTTCTTTTTCTTTTTCTTTTTCTTTCTCAGTTTCTAGTTCTGATGATTCATTTCTTAAAAACTGTTCTTTTTCTTCATCGCTAATCAAAGGAAAACGAAAAGGCGTTTTTTTCTCTATGTATTCAAATGGTTCATTATGTTTGATTTCATCATCCACATGCTGATCAGTGTCATTAGAAAACATGCGATGTACTGCTTTGTTCAACCAATTCAATGTACTACCTCTTTTCATCTCAATGTTTTCATTTTATCAGTTTTAACAAGCAAATCAACGATTCACATAGAAATGCTGTGTATCAAGGTATATTGATACACAGCATTTCCATTTATTCTTATTTATTAAATGGTGAGCCTACTTCAGCTGATTCTTCTAAAACCAATATTCCTTTTTCTGTTGGTGCATCCGGAATAGCCAGTTCTTTTGCAGAACAAATCATTCCACTAGAAGCTACTCCTCTTAACTCTGCATCTTTTATGACCATTCCAGAAGGCATAACCGCTCCTACTTTTGCGACCACTACTTTTTGTCCTACTTCCACATTGGGAGCACCACACACGATTTGCAGTGTATCTTCCCCTATTTGTACTTGGCACACATTAAGCTTATCTGCATTAGGGTGTTTTTCTTTAGAAGAGACAAAACCTACAACAAACTTTGGCGACAAGTCTACATCCAATGTTAATTCTACTCCATTTTGTTCTAAGGCGTCTTGTACTTTCGAAATGAACTTTTCAGTTAGTTCAACGGAACCTTGTTCTTCACACTTTACATAGTTACTTGCTTGAAATAGATTAAAGGCTCCGACTTCTCCTGAAACAGCGTCTTTAATTAATGTAACATCACCCTTAGATTCAGTTTCAACATTCTCGATTTTATTTGTGTTTATTTGAACGAGCAATACATCACCAATACCCTGTTCATTATAAAAGATATTCATTATTCTTTGTTCTCCTTTTCAACTCTGTTTTTTGCCAAAATAAAAATAGGCTCTAACTCACCGTCTTCATAAATAAATGACAATGATGTGACTGGAACTGTCCCAACTGTGAAAAAATGCATCGTCATTTGCGCTAATACATCATACCCTACTTCGTTTCGGATATCTCCAATTATTAAGACATCCTGATGGGGGACTGAAAGAGTCATGTCTCCCACTATTTTTTCACGCATATCCTTTAGAAATGGCTCATTTAAAATACGACTTGCATCATAACCATCATTTGCATTGATAAAATAAAAGACGTTACCTGCAACATGATCTTCTTTTAAATCTGTAGATAATTTTCTGACTTGAAATCGAGCTGTTTCTTTCATTAGTTTTTCATCGATATTCATTTGCGTGCACATTTGTTCATCAATTAACCGATACGTATTTCCAAGATCTAGCGCATAAAAAATTCTAGTTTCAGCAGTATGATCAGAGGTCACAAATTTTGCACCTTCATTTGATTGTATTGGGAAGGAGGTGGAGCGGATAACAGGATATACCTGTTGAGTTATTTCAGTAAGCCCCTCTACCTCTTTTTCCATAGCAGAAAAAGTTTGACTAATTGTATAGACGACCTCATCAATTGCTTTATCCTTTTTCGTTTCGTATTTCGCTAAAATTTCAGGTAATGAAATTTCCATTCCTTTATTTAACACGGCATGGTTTAGGCGGATTTTATCCGTTTTCTTGTCGTGCTCCCACGTAAAGTGATCATCAGACAGCTTTTGTTGTAAGCGTTCAATTAATTGTTTCGAATTCATATTTTCACTACCTTTTTAAAAGGAAACGGCTCGCACCTAGTTTGGCGGAACCGCTCTTTTAAGATTTAATTAGAAGATTTTAAAAATTGTTCAATTTGTTCTTTTGTTTTTCTGTCTTTACTTACAAATCGTCCTACTTCTTTTCCATTTTTATAGACTAAAAAACTAGGAATTCCATAGATATCATTTTCAGCACATACATCGATAAACTTATCCCGATCTACTGAGACAAAAGTAAGCGATGCAAAGTCTTTTTCAATCTCAGGCATAAATGGATCGATGAAATGACAGTCTGGACACCAGTCAGCAGTAAAAAGAAATACCACATGTTCATTTGCTTTCAAGTCATTAAATTGTTCAATTGTTTCTAAGTTAATCATTATAAATCTCTCCCTTACTCTTCAATTTTAACGGATCGTACCACTTCCATCATTCTTTGCATATTCTTAGCTACTTCATTTTTGTCCGAAATTGTTGTTAATTTGTATCCTCCGTTACTCACTATAATTTCATAATGATCTTCTTTCGATGGGAGAATAGCTACAAAACCGAATCTGTTCTCCTGTTGGAATGTTTCTTCAGCTAATAAAACGTCTTTCTTTTCAGACAGTAATAAGTCGTAGAACAATTGACTATCTGTTTGCTCATTAGGATTAATAAACAAAACATATGCATCCTGATTATCTTTTAAAATGATGTTTGTTTCATCAGAATCCTCTAGTATTTTAAAGCCACCTGGGACATATAACTGCACATTTTTAAATTGTTCATTCGGTTTCATACTTTCTCCTTGAAACACCTCTTTAGCCGCTTGAAAACCATCACTTGTTTGTTCTTCTACAGAACCTGAACAACCAACAAGACTAATTATCAAGAGAGGCGCGAGAAAAATTCGCAACCAGCGTCGATTCATATCTTCTTCCCCCATAACGTTAACATTTAATTTCTATTTTAGTATTGTTCGGAAGGGGTTGCAACTGAAGAGATTTCATTGAGAGGTATTCATCATATATTGTCCGATAAGCAAACGAATAATATGCTCAAACATATCACTTCTAGTCACTAAGCCGTGCGTGAATACACCGATTGCACCTTCCTTATAACGTATTCCTTCTCTCTTTGTATAGTTGTCCATAATTGGCCCTAGTTCTCCCCCATTACGAATGGCTTGTGATACTTCTTCTGGAAGTGGAATTTGTGCTCCTCCGGCAATAAAGACTTGATCTTCTTTCGTTGCTAACACACCCCAATTACAAATGTACATAACACCACCAAGCTCTTTCACTCCACCTTCTAATCCAAATGCAATGTCCACATCTTTATTTATAAATACATTCAGTGCTCTATTTTTTGCGCCTGTCAATGTTTCACTGTCTCCTATAGGTTGTTCGGAAATATCAGATGACACTTTATACTCTTGAAAAGTACTTCCTTCAAAATGTTTTGCCCATTCAACACGGACGGCTGCACTTTTTGCTTGATTCGTTGTTCCAATTCCGATTTTCATGGTTTAAATCCTCCTTTTCATTCCATTGAAATAACAAAGCTTGCACCCTAATATGGTGCAAGCTAGTTTTATCTCTGTATTTAATTTCTCTTTTCGATCCGCTTAAACGTTTTGATGAATCGTTTCAAGCGTTGTTCTGTCCGCAGAACGAACTAATTTCACAATCAATTCTTTTGCAGCAGCATAATCATCTGTATGAATGATTGACCCTGACGTGTGGATGTAACGTGAACAAATGCCTACAACTGCACTAGGAACACCCTCATTCGCCATATGTACGCGCCCTGCATCCGTTCCGCCTTGTGAAATAAAATATTGATACGGAATATTGTTTGTTTCTGCTGTATCTAAAACAAATTCTCTCATCCCGCGGTGTGTAATCATTGAACGATCAAATATACGTAACAACGTTCCGTTTCCAAGTTGACCGAATTCAGTTTTTGACCCAGACATATCATTGGCAGGACTTGCATCTAATGCAAAAAATAAATCAGGTTTGATCATGGTTGCAGCCGCCTGCGCACCACGTAGACCCACTTCTTCCATTACATTTGCACCTGAATACAATGTGTTAGGTAGTTTTTCATCTTTTAATTCTTTTAATAATTCGATAGCAAGTCCACATCCATAGCGGTTATCCCAAGCTTTAGCTAAGATTTTTTTCTCATTTGCCATTGGAGTAAATGGGCATACTGGAACAATTTGTTGACCTGGTCGGATACCAATTCTTTTTGCATCCTCTAAGTTATCAGCACCAATATCAATCAGCATGTTTTTAATGTCCATTGGCTTGTTTTTTACTTCCTCACTTAATAAATGAGGTGGTATTGATCCAATTACACCAACAACTGGCCCATTATTCGTTATAATTTCTACTCGTTGTGCTAATAAAACTTGGCTCCACCAACCACCTAATGGTTGAAAACGAATCATACCATTCTCTGTTATTTGGGATACCATAAATCCAACTTCATCCATATGACCAGCTACCATGATTTTTGGACCTTGATCATCGCCTTTTTTCACACCAAAAATACCACCAAGATTGTCTTGTATAATCTCGTCCGAGTACTTCTCCAATTCGCTTTTCATAAACGCTCTAATTGCATGTTCATTCCCAGGTGCACCTGGTAGTTCAGTTAATGTTTTAAATAGTTGAAGAGTTTCTGGTTTCAATTTTATGGCCTCCTAATTCAGTTGATTCTTAACATATTGTAGTCGACTTTTCTGAACATTTCCACCCTTTTTCCTTCGCTTTTCGAATTATTTCCTCATTCTTAATTCCGGTTTGAAAACATAACATATGTTAAACTGAACAAAATACGTTTTGATTTGGAGGTTCGAATTATGAAAACACGTGATTTTTTAATTGGATTTTCAACTGGGATAGCTGCAGGTTTTTTAATTAGAGAAACTGCAAAAAGAATAGAGCCATTAAAACCAGCTGAACTCATTCTTCATGGAGTTAAGCAGACATTTAAACAAGAAGGTCCAATTGATGGTTCATGGATTTATATGAAAACTGAGCCATTTAAGCGTCAAGCTATTACTACTGATGTCTACCGTGGTGGCATTTCAAGAGTACGAGAAGGCGAAGTTGAGCAATTCGAGTTTTATGCGGATGCAAGAACAGGCTCAGTAGTTGATTTAATTAAACAATAATTAAAGTAGGTGCCCTTTGAATGTTTTCACATCAAAGAGCACCTTTTATTTTGAACTATTTTATCTTTGTATTATTTGGTTCGTTTCATATTGTGAATAAACTCTTTCCCACTAGCATCCCACTTTACCAAACGGAAAATTGCATCGTGATAAAAACTAAACATATACCCATTTGATAATGCTTCTGCCATTAACTTTTCTTTTGCATATATGGATGTCATTGGGTAATCATCATATGCTAAAACCCAAAGAGGATTTTTATGTGCATGAGTTGGCATAATATCTCCCATATGAATGATTGTTTCTCCATTCTGTTCGAATTTAACTATACTATGCCCGTCACTATGACCTCCTGTATGAATCATGCGAATGCCAGGTAAGACCTCCAGTTCCTCGGTAAACGTTTCCACTTGAGTTTGAACTGCTTCCCAATTTTCTTTCCAATATGTATTTTTTGATCGGATATTCGGATTTCTCATCTCATTCCATTCAATATCAGAAACCAGAATTTTGGCGTTCGGAAAAGAAGTAACAAGCTGATTATTTTCCCATTTGGTTAATCCGCAGGCATGATCAAAATGCATATGAGTTAACACAATAATGTCGATATCCTCCGCTAACAAACCAAGAGATGCAAGCGAATCGTCTACTTGAGATTGTTCAGTCACACCATAGTTTCTCATTTGTTTTTCGTTCATCTTATTGAACCCTACACCCGTGTCTAGTAACACATTTTTACCTTGATATTGAATTAAGATTGGATCTGTAGTTAGTTCAATTTGATTCGCTTCATTTACAGGATATTTTCTAGACCATAATGGTTTAGGTACGACTCCAAACATAGCCCCACCATCTAGATATGTAATTCCCCCTTTTAACCAAGTTAATGTCATATCGTGAAATTGATATTGATCCATAATGACTCGCCTCCAAGTAAATTAGTTAATATGTAAAAAAACACCTCCTATTTAGAGGTGTTTATGTTGTTAAAAACTGTGATTCCAGTCGATAAATTGGTTGACCTTTTGCAGAAAATTTCTCTTCATATTCTGTCATAATGTTACCTTCAGGCATATTGGCATGCAAATCTAGAGATACGTCTTTTAGCAACATACCATATTGTGACATACTTAAAATTGAGAATTCAAAGAGACCACGATTATCTGTTTTGAAATGAACTTCTCCATTGTCTATTAAAACGGCTTCATAAAGCTTCAAGAAGGTTTCGTGTGAAAGTCTTCTTTTTGCGTGACGAATTTTTGGCCATGGGTCTGAAAAATTTAAAAACACACGGTGAACATCATCTTTTTGAAAAAACTTATACAAATCGGCACCATTTACTTTTAATAACCGCAAGTTTGGTATAGGCCCGGCTTCTAAAATGTTCTCTAATGCGGAAACAATAACACTATCATGCAGTTCAATCCCCATATAATTAATATCTGGGTTGGCCTGGGCCATTCCTATTACAAACTGTCCTTTACCTGTTCCCACTTCAATATGCAGGGGATGATTATTTCCAAAAACTTCATGCCACTGTCCTTTGTGTTCTTCTGGATTGGCAATAACGATTTCAGGATGAGCAGTAATCAATTCTTCTGCCCATGGCTTGTGACGAACTCTCATCTATTCTTTCCTACTTTCATTGAGTTTAAATTATGTTCATTAATAAGCATTAACATCTGAAATTCAATTGATAGCTACCAAAATTGAATCCCACAATATAATCATAGCTGTTTACCTTTTATACGACTATTTATTATCAAGGAACCTTACAAATACGTCAAGGCGTTGAGATATGGGCAAGCTTGCACCGGTCTCTCAATACGAGAAACTCGTCCTCTTCATCTATGTTTGTCGTTCCAGCAAATTCACCGTCTGTATGACGCAGCACATTTTGATCCGTAGAAATTTTATATGACGTAGAAGTAAACTGTTGAACT